>JAFAQO010000600.1 GCA_019246375.1 Mycobacterium sp.
CCGCCTCGGCGATGGACATGGCCCCCCAACAGTTCGCATCGACGATCACCGCATCGGGTCGCACCCGGTCGATCGCAGCGCGAAGGTCATCGACTTCGAATACTGCCCGCCGACAAAGCACGTCGATCGACATCTTCAACACGTCCAAGGCGTTTCGCGCCATCCAATCCCGGCCGACCAGGGCCTCAATCCGCGGGTCAACCGGCTCTGCGTCCATGCCCGATTGCCGCATCCGGGGAACCTCGGCAGCCATCGTGCGCAGGTGAACACGGTGACCACGCTCGGCGAGCTCATACAACAGTGCACTGAGCGGCAACAGATGGCCGAGCGCAGGAGAGCCGTAAGCCAGGATTACCGCCATCTTCCAAGCCGCTCGCAACTATTGGGCAGGTATCACGCCGACATCGCGCAGAGCGCGCAAATCCGTTGCACCACAACCATGTAGGCAAATCCGAAGTTCGTCGATGAACCGCTGAAGCCAGTCTGACGCGGCATCGACGGATTCAATCGCCGGGGCAAGGAGTGGCCGGGCGACCGCCACTATGTCGGCGCCCAATGCGAGCGCCTTCGCGGCGTCCATGCCCGTGCGAATGCCACCGGAGGCAACCAGTGGCACCACCGGCAAAGCCTTACGCACCTCCACGATCGCGCGCGCTGTCGGGATGCCCCACTCGGCCAAGTCCGGGTACCGCAACTCGCCGTAGCGGACGAACTGCTCGACCCGCGACCACGACGTGCCGCCCGCGCCTGCGACATCGATGGCCGCCACCGGCGGCTCACCCGAAGGCTGCATCAACTGGGCGACCGCTGAGGCACCAATTCCGTGGCCAACTTCCTTCAGTAACAGCGGATACCGTAGTGCGCCGGCGGCATCATGCAGCCTTTGCAGCGATCCGGAGAAATCGGTGTCGCCGTTGCGCTGCACTGCCTCTTGCAACGGATTCGTATGCACCGCCAGCGCATCCGCGCCAACCCGATCGAGCGCCTTCTCGATATCGGACACGCTGCCCTTCGTCAATTGAGACAAGCCAATGTTGCCGAATAACAACACATCTGGCGCCACATCGCGGACGGTGAAGCTGGCCGCTGCCTCCTCGCCAAGCGCACTGTCGAGCATGATGCGCTGTGAACCGAGCATCATGCCGATCCCTAGTCGTTGCGCGGCTGCGGCAAGATTTCGGTTGATCGTGGCCGACATGTCGGCGCCACCGGTCATCGCCCCGATCAGTACCGGAGCCTGCAACCGTGCGCCGAGGAAATCAGTGGACAGGTCGACTTGAGCCAGGCTGGTTTGCGTCAGCGCATTGTAGGGCAGCCGGTAGCGCTCCAGGCCCGTCGTTAAGCTGCGGTAGGAAACGTCGTCTTCAAGGCAGACGTCAATGTGTCGCCGCTTGCGGGTTCGTAATTCAGGTAGTTCGGGCGTCATAGCGGATCGATTCTGGCTCCTCGGTTTCAAGTCTGCATGATCGTCGAAGTTCAGCGGCATGCCGAACCAGCGCATCCCGGTTGCGATCCCTAGGTTTCCGGTGATCTGAGCTCGTTCTGATATCGCCGCATGGCATCGATCAGCGCGGCAAAAACCCGGTGCGCCGCGGCCAAGTCTGCGTCGGGCAAATCGGCCATTGCGGCCCGGGTGTGCATACCAAGCGGAACGAAGAACGAACGTGCGGTCTCGAGACCTGGTTCGGAATAGCGCAAAATAACTTTGCGCCGGTCTGCGGGATGGGATTCCCGCCGCAGATGGCCGGAGTCGATCATCCGGTCCACCAGGTACGTGACCGCGGCACCGGAAAGACCCATGCGCTGACGAAGCTCTCCTGAACTGATCGGCTCTCCGGCGGTTTCGGCCACCATGACGTGCAGCAAGGCGCGGAAATCGTTGGCTCGCACGTCGTGTGCCGCAGCGAACAACCGGCCGATCTGGTCGGTTTCGGCCGAGAGCACCCGCAGATCGGCCGAAATCAGCGACTCCAACCCGGCCCGATCGTTTGGGTGCTCATCAAGGACCATGACGATGTGCAGCATATCCGCAAAACCCTGGTTGCTTCATTTGATTAATACTTAAAAAACTGAAATTATGGTTCGGTGGCGGGTACGATGATCAAACAGACACTGGCCGCGACAACGCTTGCCGTCGCCACGGCAGCCGGCGCCGGCAGTATCGCCAGCCGAAGGCAGGTGCCGGGCTGGTACGCGCGGCTGCGCAAACCTTCCTACGTGCCGCCCGACGCTGTGTTTCCGGTGGCCTGGACTTCGCTCTACGCCGACATCGCGGCCACCTCCGCCCTGGCCATTGACCGGTTGCGCGCTGGCGGCCGGCACGCCGAAGCCCGCCGCTACATCACGGCACTCGCCGTCAATCTGCTGCTCAACGCGGGATGGAGTTGGCCCTTTTTCAAGTACCACAAGCTCGGCCTGTCCGCCGTGGGCGCCGCGGCGCTGACGGTCAGCAGCGCCGACCTGGCCCGGCGGACCGCCCAAGCCGAGACGCGGGCCGGACTGGCGCTGTTGCCGTACCCGCTGTGGGGCGCCTTCGCCACTGTCATGTCAGCCCATATCTGGCGGCTCAATCGGTAACCGCCTTGCTGCGGTTTCGCGGTGATCTGGAGCCTGCCCCGGGTTAGATCAGGTGAAGATGCTTCAACACCGCGGGGAGGACAGCGATGACGATCTCGATCCTGCGCACCGCCGAAGGCTGGTGGGTTCACAACGCCGCCCGCGCGGCGAGGATAGAGACCACCGCGACGACGACACGGGAGTTGCTGTCGAATCGCGAAGCCATCGACGCCGCCACCGGCGGAGCCGACACGCTGCCCGTCGAAGGTCTCCGCTTGCTTTCGCCGGTGACTGCGCCGTGCCGCGTTGTCGCCCAGATGACCAACTTCGCCTCGCACGCCCAAGACGCCGGCATCGATCCGAAGACGGTCCCGTTGACGTTCTTCCGCAAGGCGTCTGGTTCGATCAGCGGACCGTTCGATGACATTGTCAAACCCGGGCACATCAGGTTTCTGGACTACGAAGTGGAGATCGGTCTGGTCATCGGCCGGGACATGGCGGTGGGCGCCACGATCACCGATGCGAATCTGTCGGACTACATCGCCGGCCTGGTCGTGACCAACGATGTCTCGGCCCGTGAGGTGCAGCTGACGAAAACCCAATTCTACGAAGCGAAGTCGTATCCGACTTTTACGCCCGTCGGTCCGGCGCTGGTGTTGTTGGACGCCGACGAACTCAAGCGGTTCGTCGAGCTGCGGCTGCGGCTGCGGGTGAACGGCGAGGTTCGCCAGGACGCCGCCGTTGACGGTGACATGATCTACCAGCCGTTAGAGGCATTGCAGGCGCTCGCGCAGTTCCAGCGACTCGATGCCGGCGACCTGGTGTTGACCGGCACGCCGGTGGGCACAGCGCTGCGCGCGCCACCCAAACCGGTCGAAAAACTTGGCGCGCTGCTGGCACCGGCAACGAAATGGCGGCTGTTCTTCAGACGCCAAGCCAACAACCCGAGATATCTGCACGATGGCGACGTCATCGAAGCCAGCGTTGCCACCGACGACAAGTCGATCGACCTGGGCGTGCAGCGCACCGTCGTCAGGTTTGCGTAGTCGGCGCTTCACCCATCGGCGTTGGGCCTAGCGCGCGGCCTTTTTTCGTTCGATATCGGCCAGCGCTGCGGCCAGTTCGGCGCGCTGTGCAGCCGACGTCTCCCACGCCAGCTGCCGGTTCTTGACCACCTTCGCCGGCGCACCGACCGCGATCGAGTAGTCGGGCACCTCACCCTTGACGACGGCGTGCGAACCCAGCACACAGCCACGGCCTATCGTAGTGCCGCGCAGCATCGCCACCTTCGCCGCGATCCAGGTGTCCGGGCCGATGCGCACCGGGCTCTTGATGATGCCTTGGTCCTTGATCGGCAGGGTGATGTCGTC
>JAFAQO010000562.1 GCA_019246375.1 Mycobacterium sp.
GCCCGATCGCCGCTCCCACATCCGGCTACCACCGGCCAATGTCCACGACAATGACTCTGGATCCGGATGACACCACAGCAGCGCAGCCCGTTGCGCCGCAGCGGTCGCGGTGACCGACTCGCGCAAGCCGGCCAAATAAGCCAGGTAGTCCACACGGCCGGCGTTTATTTCGGCGGCTCGCCCATCCCGCCCGGTGATAGCCGTCATGACCACCGAAATCAGCATCATCGTCGGGAAAGCGAGAAACATCGGATGACGCGCAGCACTTGGCCCCGACCGGAAGACTACCGCCATCATGCCAACCGTCACGACAGCCATGACGACCGGCAGTAGTCGGACGATCGGGCTGGTTCGAGCAGAGCCGGTCACGGCGGGCGGTGCCCCAACGGCAATCTCGGACGTCCGGTATGCCGGCGGTGGCTGACGCGCGGCTGGTACGAACCGAACAGTCGCCGTGGTGTTGCTTCGCTGACTCATCTCCGGCCTCTCCGAAACGCGGACAACGTAAGCGGCACGGGAAACCTGTCGCAAGTCAGCTGTGGATCGGCGAAGACACCGCATCGGCGAACTGAGTACGGTGCCGGTGCGGACGGTGAATGCGCACAGCGAAGGAAATCATGGTCGTTGAATCAGACCCGGGCATGCGGCGGGTCTCGGTCTACGCCGATGGAGCCAAGGTCGACCTGGTGCTACCGGCTGAAATGCCAGTGGCGGCCTTGATACCGTCAATCCAGGATATTGTGGCGGCCGAAACCGGCCGTCGCAGCGTCGATCCCGTCCTCGACCGCTACCAGCTGTCGCGCCCCGGGATGCCGACTTTGAATCCCTCGACTACGTTGGCGCAGAATGCGATTCGAGACGGCGCCGTACTCGTCCTGACCAAGTCGTCGACCGAACTACCCGCCCCGTGTTTCGACGATCCCGCTGAGGCGGTGTCGACCGCGCTCGCCGCAGTGGCATGGCCGTCGACTCGGCGCGCGGCCAGAATTGCTGGTGCGGCGGCAGCTGTGTGGCTGGCCGGCTTAGGTGGCGCACTGCTGGTTCGGATTACGCTCGCCACCAATGGCTCTGACCACGGCAGGATCACGGCCGGCGTCGCAGCGGTTGCCGGGGGTGCCGCGCTGGCGGCCGCGACGATAGCGCGCCGGGCCTTTCAGGACGAGGTCGGTGGGTTGACGCTCGGTCTGCTGGCTATCGCATTCCTCACTGTCGCTGGCTTTGTGGCGGTCCCTGACGGCCCCGGAGCACCGAACGTGCTATTGGCCGCAATGGCCTCAGCCGTCACGTCGATCGTGACGATGTGGCTCACCGGCTGCGCGGCAGTCGCATTCACGGCGGTGTCGTGTTTGGCGATCGTCATTGCAGGCACGGCACTGGCAGCGGTGATCACCAGCGCGCCACTGCACGTGATCGGTTCAATGTCCGCGGTGGCATCACTGGGGCTGCTCGAGGTATCACCAAGGGTGTCTATTGCCTGGGCGGGGTTGTCGCCCCGATTGCCGCCTCCCGCCGGCCCGGAGATTAGCGAAGCTCCAGACAGGCTGGAGCACAGAGCAATACAGGCCGATAAACGGCTGACCAGTCTGGTCGTCGCATTCGCATCGGCAGCCGCCATCGGGGCGGTCTGCACCTCGATCGATCGCGACGGCTCCCGCTTGAGCGGTGTCGTGTTCGCCACGCTGACCGGTGCGGCGCTGCTGCTACGGGCGCGGTCACACCTTGATCTGCCGAGGACACTTGGGCTTCTGGTAACCGGAACGGCCACGGTCAGCATCGCTTTCGTAGTCGCCGCAGCTTACGCACCACAACACACGGCGTGGATCGCCGCGGGCGCCACGACGATGACGGCCGTTGCGGTGTACCTAGGTTTCGTTGCACCCGGTGTGACCTTCTCCCCCGTTGCCCGGCGCGGTGTTGAGCTGCTGGAGTATGTGGGTTTTGCCGCTATGGTGCCGCTTGCCTGTTGGACTTGCGGCTTTTACAGCGCCGCCCGCGGTCTGCATCTGCTATGACCGTGCGAGCGGCACACGCGCTACACATCGTGGTGGCCACAGTGCTCACCACTCTTTCGCAGTGTGGCGCACCGCCCGCCTACGCCGTCTCGCCACCACCGATCGACAACAAGCGACTGCCCGAACCGGCACCGCCGGCGCCCCCGCGGCCGACCGTCCAACGGGAGATGTGCACGGCGCCATCTGCGGCGACCGGCTCCGAGCAGCGGCCGGATACCGCTACTCAGCTGGCCAGCCTTGACCTGCCGAGGGTTTGGCAGCTCACGCGTGGTTCAGGTCAGCGGGTCGCGGTCATCGACACCGGGGTTTCGCCACAGCGACGGCTGCGCAATGTAGTGGCCGGTGGCGACTACGTGTTCCGCGGCGACGGCACGCAGGATTGCGACGGGCACGGCACCGTCGTCGCAGGAATCGTTGCCGCCATGCCCGATTCGGATCACGACAGCTTCAGCGGCGT
>JAFAQO010000662.1 GCA_019246375.1 Mycobacterium sp.
GCACCCGCGGCCGTACCTACGCCGGCTGCCGCACCCGCGGCCGTAACCGCAGCGCCGAGCGCGGCACCCGCGGCCGTAACCGCAGCGCCGAGCGCGGCACCCGCACCGGCTCCGCCGAGTGCTGCACCCGCGTCCCCGGCTGCCGCACCCGCACCCCCGGCTGCCGCACCCGGAGCGCCAAGCTCCGCACCGGCACCGCCGACTGGCGGACCCGCGCCCGCGGCCGCCCCTGGCTTCGGCCCGGACACCCCGCCAACGCAGGACTTCATGTACCCCTCAATCGGCAACGGCTGCCTGGCAGACGGCGGTAACTCAATCGCGCCGGTGTTGTCGGTAGCGGGCCCGGCGAAGATCCCCGCACCCGGACCCGGACCCGGCCAGACAGCCTATGTGTTCACCGCCGTCGGCACGTCCGGGCCGGCCGAGGTGCAGAAGCTGCCATTGAACGTCACCTGGGTGAACCTGACCACCGGCAAATCGGGCAGCGCCACCTTGAAACCGCGCCCCGACATCAACCCCGACGGGCCGACCACGTTGACGGCCATCGCCGACACGGGATCAGGCAGCATCATGTCGACGATCTTCGGGCAGGTCACGACCAAAGACAAGCAGTGCCAGTTCATGCCCACCATCGGTTCGACGGTGGTGCCCTAACCGCAAATCGCTACCCGCCAACGCGCACACAAAGCCGTGTGCGCGTTGGCGGGTCAGTCGTTAATAGGCCATGAAAAGGATTGCGTCGCGGTCGTATTCCAGCCCCGGATGAATGTCGGCGAGGTGCTTCTGGGTCAGTTCGACCAATTCGTCCTCATCCTTGCCGACGATGGCCTCGCCACACGGACACGTCAGGTGTGTCTTCACATTGCCGCCTTCCGCTTCACTTCTGAGCCGCCGTTTTGGCCGCCTTCATCTGCTTCTTATGGGATCGGACCTGCGCGAGGGAACGAGCGTCAACGATATCGGCGACCGATATGCGGGTACCGGCCTTGCCGTACTCACCAGCGGCGGCTCGCCAGCCCGTCAGCGTCACGCCGTACTGCTTGCCGAGCAGCGCCAGGAAAATTCGCGCCTTCTGGTCGCCGAAACCGGGTAACTCCTTCAGCCTCCGCAGTAGCTCGGACCCATCTGGGTCACCAGCCGTCCATAAGGCGGAGGCATCGCCGTCGTAGCGGTCCACGATGGTTTGCGCCAGTGTCTGGATCCGTTTGGCCATCGAGCCCGGGAAGCGGTGTATCGCGGGCCGTTCCGAGCACAACACGGCGAACTTGTCCGGGTCGTAGTCGGCGATCTCTTGGGCATCGAGGCCGTCCATCCGGTCGGCGATCTTCTTTGGTCCTGCGAAAGCGACTTCGAGAGGAATCTGCTGGTCCAATACCATCCCGACCAGCAATGCGAACGGATTCTCGGACAGCAGTTTGTCCGCCTCGGGCTCCTGCGCCAAGCAGAGCTTCACGACCAACGACGTTCCTTTCGCTGAAACATCACTCCTCATTATTGGCGCATCTAGTGCGGGGTCGACATAGATTCGTGCTGTGTCGGGTTCGGTGGTGCATTTTGAGATCCTCGGCCCGGATGGGTCGGCGCTGATCGAGTTCTATCGGAATCTGTTCGGTTGGCAGCTCCAAGACCGCCCCTTGCCTGGGTGGCCACATTACGCACAGCTCCGTGCCGAAGCAGGGATTGGTGGCGCAGTCGGAACGGCCGACGCGGCCGGCGGACCTGCGGTTGTGGTCTACGTGGAGGTCGATCATCCAGGCGAATACGTCCGCAAAGCCGAACAGCTCGGCGCAACGGTTGCGATGCCGCCGACCCATGTTGCGGCCGCTGAGGTCACGGTCGCCTGGCTGCGCGACCCAGCGGGCAACCTGGTTGGCGTTGTACAGAACCACGAAACGAACTGAACGCCAGAGCACTCGCCTGTGTCACTGTCGCCGATCCGCAGCGGACGGTCACCCTGGTGTGAAGAAGCCCTTATGGAAATCGAATGCCCCTTCGCCGCACCCTTGTGCTGTTGAGCGTCGTCCGGCTGGTGTATGGCCGGTCTGGTGGGTGCATTGTTCGTGACCCTGCGGCCGCTGGAGAACTCCCCGCTGCCGGGTTGGGACGGGTCGTCGCTGCCGGCACCCGAGTCATCGTGCAGCGCGGCCGTGGGAACCCTGCTGTGTGTCGCGTCCGCGGCAACGCTGACGTCGGTGCGATGGGGCGTCAAAGACGACCGGCTCTACTGCGTGGCGATCATGCTGGCGGCATTAGTGGGGCTCGGGTGCTGGCGTTCGCCAACCGCGGGCTGCGAATGGCCTTGTCCCGCAGTGAATGAAGAAGGCGGCTAGCCACTCTTGCGGCGGAATTCTCGACGGTTCTCGACCGGTCCGTGTGCGCGGGGCTGTTTGGCGCCGCCGTCCTTATGGCTAGATGCACTCGACGACTTCGCTTTCTTGCGGTCCAGCGCTTCCCGGAATTTGCGCTTGGTCTCGTCTTCCGACATCGGATCCGGCCCGGAGCGTGATGCAGCCATAGCGGCAGCCTAGCGCAGCGGCGAGGGGCCAGCCGCGCCGTCAGCCCAGCGGGTTGGCTGCTTTGGCGGTTAGCGCAGGCCCGGCGGCATGCCGTAGAGGTGCGTGATCGGCAGCGTCAGCACAACCCGCCGATCGGTGACCATCGCCTGCCGGTAGTCGTCCCAGTCCGGATGTTCACCGGCGATGTTGCGGTACAAGGTAATCAGCGCTTCGACGGTGTCGTCGTCGGGCGCGGCCGCCGGCGGGGTCAGCTGCGCGGTGCCCTCGGCGACGGCATACGACCACCCGTCGTCGGAGCTGACCAGAATCGAGGCACGCGGGTCGCGGCGCAAGTTACGGGTCTTGGCCCGCGGCTCGGTGATCGACACCTGCACGGCGGTATTGCGGGCATCGAAGTAATACTGCACGTTGGACAGCTGAGGACGCCCGTCGCGCTTGATGGTGGCCAGCACCCCGAGGGAGTTCCCGCTGATCACGGCGAGCAGCTTGTCGTCGAAAACTTGGCGTCCCATGCCGAAAGCCTACGTCGCGCATCCGAAAGACCGGTCCCGAATTCTCTAGGGCGCGGTTACCATCACGCCATGGCGACTATCGACGGCATCGGCTTTATCGAGCCGCATTGCTCCGCTGAGGTTTTCGAGGCCGCGACATGACCCGGTTTGCGGCGTTTCTGCGCGGTGTCAACGTCGGTGGTGTCAACCTCAAGATGGTCGAGGTCGCCGCGGCACTGCGCGACGCCGGGTTCGCCAATGTCCGAACGATCCTGGCAAGCGGCAATGTCCTCCTCGAGTCGCGGTCTGCGGTGGAAGGGGTACGCAAGAAGGCCGAGGCCGCATTGCGCGACAGATTCGGCTACGACGCCTGGGTGCTGGCATATGACATCGACACCGTGCGGTCCATCGTCGATGCTTACCCTTTCGAAGCCGAGGTCGACGGCTACCACTCCTACGTCACGTTCGTCGCGGATCCCGCCGTGCTCGACGAGCTGGCCGGGCTCAGCAGCGAAACCGGGGCCGATGAGAAGATCGCCCGCGGCGACGGTGTCATCTATTGGCAGGTGCCCAAGAACAGCACACTGGACAGCACCATCGGTAAGACGATGGGCAAGAAGCGGTACAAGTCGTCGACGACCACCCGCAACCTGCGCACGTTGGCCAAAGTTTTGCGGTGATGCAAGCCCGTCAGTCTTCGGGCGCGGCATCGAGATAACGCATCGCCTCAGGTTTGCCGAGCCCCAATGCGCGCGCTGTGTCGAGGTAAGCGTGCGCCGCTGCGGCCATCGCCGCGTCGGTCGGGTCGACCCGGGCGACGAAAGTGCCGAATCGGCCACGGGTTTCGACGATTCCGGCCGACTCGAGCTCGCGGTATGTGCGGGCCACGGTGTTGACCGCCAGGCCGAGCCGACCCGCCAGCTCCCGTACCGTCGGCAGCCGGGTGCCGGGTTCCAGCGTGCCCGCTCTGATTCCGTCGATGAGCTGAATCCTGAGCTGGTCGAATAGTGGCCGGCCGGCGCGCGCGTCCACCTGCAGCCATTGCCCCAGCTCCACAGTGCTCAGTATCGCGCAGTCCCGCTATGTTGGTGGGATGCGACTAACGGTACTCAGCGGCGCGGGGATCTCCGCGGAAAGTGGCGTGCCGACGTTTCGCGACGACAAGAACGGCCTGTGGGCGAAATTCGACCCCTACGAACTGTCCAGCCCACAAGGATGGCTGCAAAACCCCGAACGGGTCTGGGGATGGTATCTGTGGCGCCACTACCTGGTGAGCCGCGTCGAACCCAATGCCGGGCATCGCGCCGTCGCCGCTTGGCAGGACCACGCTGAGGTCAGCGTCGTTACCCAGAACGTCGATGATCTGCATGAGCGTGCCGGTAGCGCGCCGGTGCACCACCTGCACGGCACCCTGTCCCAATTTCGTTGCGCTACTTGCGATTCGCCTTACACCGACCAACTGCCAGAGATGGGCGAGCCGACGATCGAAGTGGAGCCGCCAACCTGCCGCTGCGGCGGCCTGATCCGGCCCGACATCGTCTGGTTCGGCGAGCCGCTGCCCGAGGAGCCCTGGCAGCGCGCCGTGGAGGCGACCGTGGCCGCGGACGTGCTCGTTGTGGTGGGAACCTCCGGCATTGTCTACCCCGCTGCCGGGCTTCCGGATCTGGCGCTGGCGCGCGGCGCGGTCGTCATCGAGGTCAATCCTGAGCCGACGCCGCTATCGGACAATGCCACCATCACCGTGCGCGAAACAGCCAGCCAGGCGTTGCCCACGCTGCTGCAGCTGCTGCCCGCTCTGCTCGGTTAGTCAACTGCGCCGAGTCAGGCCGGCCGGCGGGCCCGGCCCTGCGCGAATTCGACTACCGGCACGGGCGCCCAGGCCGGCAACGTCCGCTCCAGTCGTGCACGGTCCACTTCGAATCCGGCGTCGACGATCGACCGCGCAGTATCACGATGCGTATGACAGTTACCCAGCAATCTCGGATAGAACGACGAGTCGACTAGCTGCTGGAACCGCCCACGGATCCCGTCGCTGGCCACATGCTCGAGATAGCGCAGCTGCCCGCCCGGCTGAAGCAGTGAATAAAGTTGCCGCAAAACCGATTCCGGGTCAGCTATCGAGCACAGCACCAACGAGCACACCACCGCGTCGAATGGCTCATCGGAGGTGAACTCCTCCACCGTCTTCCCCGTCACCAGGACCGGAACGGGTGCATTGGCGGCCGCCTCGCGCGCCCGCGCGGCCAGTCGTCGCTCTGGCTCGACCGCGACCACTTGGTCGACCGTGTCCGGGTAGAAGGGGAAGTTGGTCCCCACGCCGGCGCCAACTTCCAGGACCCGGCCGGATAATCCGGCCAGATTCTCCCGACGCAGCGCACGAAGCGCTTGGGTTTCGTGCGCGGCGATCGTGGGCCATATCCAGGCGAAAAACCGGTTGTCGATTGATGCTGACGGCGCTGATGTCATACGCGCGTGCCCTCCTCGGACGGGTGCCCCATCAGCCAGTCCACCAGTTGCTGCGGGGTTGCGTCCGTGCCGACTCTTCCCACCACCATATGGCCGCAAAAGACGGCTCCCAGCACCTGGTCAGCGAACGCCTCGGGATCGCCGAACGGCAGATGTGGCTTGGCGATCAACAGGGCCGCCACCCCGTGCGCGGCGCTCCACAGCTCCAGAGCGGCTCTGGTGGAATCGCCAGCCGGGTAGATGCCCTCATTCATCAGCGCCTGCACGGTGGAGCGCATGTGCTCGAATGCTGAGCTGGCCAGGCTGGCGTCGACATCGCTGCCGGACCGCCACTCACCCATGGTGGCGATCCGGTACAACTCCGGCGTTTCGGTGGCGAACCGGACATAGGCCAGCCCCTGCGCCCGCAACACCTCAATGGTGGACGGCTGCCCCGCCGCCGCGCGCTGCATTTCCTGGTCGAGTTTGGCGAAATACCTTGCGCATACCGCATCCAGCAGCGCGTCCTTGTCTTCGAAATGCAGATAGATCGACGGCGGCGTTACGCCGACGCGTTGGGCTACCGATCGGATCGACACTGCCTTTGCATGTCCGGTTCCCAGCAGCAGTTCGGTTGCAGCGTCGAGGATCTCGTCCCGGAGCCGATCACCGAAGCCGCGGGGTGCACGGGTGCGACGAAGGCTTTCCGTCGACATGTCAACCGTCCCTTACCGACGCGGCAGTCCGTTGATCGTCCCGGTATGCCGTGGCCGCGGGGCTTGCCGCGGTTGGGATGGCTGCGTGCGCCGCCGGCGCACCGGACTCGCTAATTCCGACCCGATCATGCAGCCACACCAGGGGTTTGGGCGCCCACCAATTCCACCGGCCCAGCACATGCATGAACGCGGGAACCAGCACCATCCGCACCAAGGTGGCGTCCGCCAGCACGGCAAGTGTCAGGCCGACACCGAACATCCGCATGAACGACACCTGAGCGGCGATCAGCGCCGCGAACGAAATCGACATAACCAGGGCAGCGGCGGTGATCACCCGGCCGGTGCGGGCTACTCCGAGTGCCACACACTCGTCGTTGGTAGCGCGCCCGTCGGTCGCGGTCATCGACCGGGCGGCTCCCTCTTCCAGCCAGTATTCGCGAATTCTCGAGACCAAAAACACCTCGTAATCCATCGACATCCCAAAGGCGACGCAGAACAACAACACCGGGATGTTCGCCACCAAAGTCCCGCTAGGAGTTGTCCCCAAAGCGCGGAGATGGCCGTCCTGGAAGATCCACACCAGCGCGCCGAACGCCGCCGTCAGCGACAGCACGTTACATACCAGCGCCTTGAGCGGCAGCACCACGCTGCCGGTCAGCAGGAACAGCAGCACGAAAGTGATCACGGCGATCAGGCCCAGTACGAGCGGCAGTCGCGTCGTGATGGCCGCGACGCTGTCGCGGTTGATCTGTGCCAGACCGGCCATCTGAACGGATCGGCCCGCCGGACCGGACACTTCGTGCAAACGGTCGAGCTGGGTGCCGGACGCTCGCGAGAACAGCGGCGCTGTGCTGGCGACAGTGAGAAATGCGCTGCCGTCGGCCAGACCGGTCGGGGCGGCGGGCGGCGCAACCCGGTTTCCGGCGACGAACGTCCCCGTCGGGGCGCTTACCGACGACACGTCGGGCACCCGCGACAGTTCGGCGGCGTAGCGCTCGATGTCCGCGGGGCTCAGGCCACGGGCATCAGGGATGACGATGCGCACCGCCGTCGACGAGTTGTCGGTGAAATCGTTGCGTAACTGGTCACCAACCAGGTGGGCAGACGCTGAACTCGGCAGCACACGGTCGTCGGGGAAGCCCCACTTCACGCCTAGGAAGGGGATCCCAAGGACCAGCAGTAGCGCAACGACAGCCAGACCGATGGGAACCGCACGGCGCATCACAAATTTGGTCGACCGGTACCAGAACTGCTGCTCGACCGCTTTGTGGGCCGGGTCGGGGCGACGCAATATGCGACGAGCCAGCCGGCGCATGTCCAGCGCATCCAGCCGTGACCCCAGCAGCGCGATCGCAGCCGGTGTCACCACAATCGCCGCCACCGCAACGAATGCCACGGTGGCAATACCGGCGTAGGCGAATGACTTCAGAAAGTACATCGGAAACAGCACCATCACGGACATCGACAGAGCAACGGTGGTCGCCGAGAACAGCACCGTGCGGCCCGCGGTAGCCATCGTGCGGATCAGCGCCTCGTCTCGGGCGGCGCCCTCGACCAGCTCGTCGCGGTAGCGACTGACGATCAGCAGCGTGTAGTCGATCGCCAAGGCCAGCCCCATCGCGCTGCTCAGGTTGAGCGCGTATGTCGACACATCGGTGGTGAAGGAGATCAGCCGCAGCACCGACATCGAGCCGACGATCGCCAAACCGCCCAGCGTCAACGGCAAGGCGGCCGCCAGAAGTCCACCGAACACCCAGACCAGCACCACGAAGCTCAGCGGTATCGCGATGGCCTCCATGAGCAGCAGGTCGCGTTCGTTCTGGTGATTGATCTGCGCGTAAATCATCGCCGCACCGCCCGCGCGGACGGTCACGCCGTCCCGGTCGTGCACCAGTTGATGAGACAGCGTTTGGGCGTGCTTTTGGGCGTTGTTTTCACCACCTTTGAGGTTCGCCACGATCAAGCCGGACTTGCCGTCCTTGCTGACCAGATCCGCGGCGGCCTGGGGCGGTGAAGTCCACGTCGAAGACACGTTGAAAACCAGCGGTGACTGTTTCAGCTGCTCGACGATGTCCGTGCCGACCCGGCGGGCCTGCTCGCTGCGGGCGCCACCTGGCGCCGTCAGCACAAGCAGCATCTGCTGATCGCTCTGGCCGAATTTATCCGTCAACAGGTGGACGGCCTGCGCCGACTCCGACTTCGGGTCTTGGAAGCCGCCGGCGGCCAGGCTTTTGGCGACCGGTATGCCGAAGATCGCCGCTCCCAGCAGGACCAGGGTGGCTACCCCGATGATTCGTCGCGGCGCGGCGATGGCAAGTCGGGCGATTCCCTGCAGCATGTCGGGTCCTTCCACTGCCGATACCGGTCGCATCCTGGACGCAGCTATCGACGGTAACTTATCAGTGATAAGTCAGAGGCGTCAACCAACCGCATCCATTCTGGGACACTCCTGTCTGCGGTCACGATCCGCAAGACAGGATGGTTCACGGCGTTGCCAGGGTTTCTCGATGGCGCGTCGCCCGTCAGCCGATTGGATTGGGGGACCGCAACCCTACCCGGCGGTAATATTGCCACGATTTTCCGAAACGTAACTCAATGATTCCTTAATAGTGACCCATAGGCTCGGGTCCATGTGGATCGACGACTCCAGTGCGGACGTCATCAAGGCTGATTTCGAGGCTCTCTACAACGGCGATGTGCTCGTGGAGGGAGAAACCTCGGAGCAGCTCGACGACTGGCACCCACTGCCTACTGCGAGCTGAGCTGTCGCGGTCGCCGCTAGCGCAGTGACCGCGACCGCAAGCGAGGTGCGTTAGCCCTCAGTCGTGGCTTTGTCGTTTTCCTTTTCCCAAATTCCGGCGTCTGGTCGGCAAGCAAGCGTTACCGCGGAGCCATCCGGATGGCGCCGTCTAAGCGGATGACCTCGCCGTTGAGCATTGGGTTTTCGATGATGTGCACGGCCAGCGCCCCGTATTCGTCCGGTTTGCCCAGCCGCGATGGGTGCGGCACTTGCTTGCCGAGCGACTCCTTGGCTGGCTCGGGCAGGCCGGCCAGCAGCGGAGTGTCGAACAGGCCCGGGGCAATGGTCACCACCCGAATGCCTCTGCCGGCCAGATCGCGCGCGATAGGCAGGGTCATGCCGACGACACCGCCCTTGGACGCCGAGTAGGCGGCTTGACCGATCTGGCCGTCGAATGCCGCCACCGAGGCGGTGTTGATGATGACGCCGCGCTCTTCTCCGATCAAGTCGGTCTTGGCGATCCGCTCGGCGCCCAGCCGCAGGACGTTGAAGGTGCCGACCAGGTTAATGTCGACGACCTTGCGGAACGCTTCCAGCGGGAAGACACCGTCCTTGCCGAGCACCCGGATCGCGTTGCCGGTGCCGGCGCAGTTGACGATGATGCGCAGTGGGCCTAGCGTCGCCGCGAGATCAAGAGCCTGGGACACGGCGGCTTCGTCGGTGACGTCGGCCGGCGCGAAACGCGCGCGATCGCCGAGCTCGCGGACCACCCCTTCACCTTTGAGGTCCAGCACCACCACATTTGCGCCAGCGTCAAGAAGCCGCTTGGTGGTGGCCAGGCCCAGCCCGGACGCCCCGCCGGTGACGACTGCAGCGGCGTCGTTGATCTCCACGCGAGTCTTTCCTTTCGTGCGGCCGATCCGGCCGTCAGCCAACTGGTCGTGGACTATAGCCAGTCGTTGAGCACCGCTTCGGTGTCGGCTCCCGGCTGACCCGGCGGCCGGGGTTCGTCAGCGACGGTGCGGGAAAACCGCGGCGCCGGCAACGGTTGCAGTCCGCCGTCGACGTTATGGAAGGTGTTTCGCTGCGTGACGTGCGCCTCGGTCTCTACCTCACCGAATGCCAGCACCGGTGTCACACAGGCATCGGAATCAGCGAAGACCTTCGCCCAATGGTCGCGGTCGCGGCTGGCGAACACGTCGGTGAGCCGGGCCCGCAGCTCGGGCCAGCGGGTGCGGTCGTTCTGCTCGGGCAGGTCGGCCGCGTCCAGGCCCAGCCCGGCCAGCATGGCCGCATAGAACTGCGGCTCGATGGCACCGACCGCGACATAGCGACCGTCGGCGCATTCGTAGGTGTCGTAGTACGGCGCGCCGCCGTCGAGCATGTTGGTGCCGCGCTCGTCCGACCACATGCCCATGCCGCGCATTGCCCACATCATCTGCACCAGCACGGACGACCCGTCGATCATCGCGGCGTCGATCACTTGGCCTTTACCGGAGGTCTGCCGCTCCCACAGGGCGGCCAGGATGCCGACCAGCAGGAACATCGAACCACCACCGAAGTCGCCGACCAGGTTCAGCGGCGGCACCGGCCGGTCGTTGACTCGGCCGATGGCGTGCAGGATGCCGTTGAGCGAGATGTAGTTAATGTCATGGCCGGCTTGCTGGCTGCGCGGACCGGTCTGACCCCAGCCGGTCATCCGGGCGTAGACCAGCCGCTCGTTGACCCGCCTACAGTCGTCGGGGCCCAAGCCCAGCCGCTCGGTGACGCCCGGGCGGTAACCCTCGATCAGCACGTCGGCCTTCGCGACGAGCTTCAGCACGAGGTCTCGTCCCTGCTCGGATTTCAGGTCCGCGACAAGGAAGCGCCGGTTGCGCAGCATGGCGTCGCGGACCGGGCCGCTGGTGGCGGTGGGCCGCTCGATGCGCACGACCTCGGCGCCGAGGTCGCCGAGGATCATTGCGGCGTGCGGGCCCGGCCCGATTCCGGCGAGCTCGATGACTCGCAAGCCTGTCAACGGTCCCGCCATCTACCGACCTCCTGTCGACCAATCCCCGCTGGCATCTTCGCAGCCTCCGTCGACGGCCCTGCATCCCGGTGTCCGCAGGTGGCTTAAAGTCGAGCCCATGACCGCCATCGATTCCGGAGTCGACAACCTCGTACCAGTCACCGGCCTCTCTATCGAACTCGCCGACGGTGTGCTGTCGGTGACGATCGACCGCCCGGAAAGCCTGAATTCGCTGACCACGCCGGTGCTGGCCGGCATCGCTGACGCGATGGAGCGGGGGGCCACCGATCCGCGGGTCAAGGTGGTGCGCCTCGGTGGTACGGGCCGCGGATTCAGCTCCGGCGCGGGGATGAGCGCCGACGACGTGTCCGGCAGTGGCGGCCCGGGAATCGACATCATCGTTGAGGCCAACCGCGCGATACGGGCGATCACCGCGTTGCCGCACCCCGTGGTTGCCGTTGTGCATGGACCGGCCGCGGGCGTCGGTGTATCGCTGGCCTTAGCGTGTGACGTCGTACTGGTTTCGGACAAAGCGTTTTTCATGCTCGCCTTCACCAAGGTGGGGCTAATGCCCGACGGCGGTGCGTCGGCGCTGGTCGCCGCCGCCGTCGGCCGCATCCGGACGATGCGAATGGCGTTGCTGGCCGAGCGCCTACCGGCCGCCGAAGCGCTGTCCTGCGGCTTGATCAGCGCGGTTTATCCCGCCGACGACTTCGAAACCGAGGTCGACAAGGTCGTTGCGGCGTTGCTGTCGGGACCGGCGGTGGCGTTCGCCAAGACCAAAAACGCCATTAACGCGGCCACGCTTACTGAGCTGGATGCCGCCCTCGAACGCGAATTGCAAGGCCAGTCTGTCTTGCTGCGATCACACGACTTCGTCGAGGGCGCAACAGCATTTCAACAGCGGCGAACGCCGAAATTCACCGATACGGGAACCTAAAGACCGAACAACGGCGGCAACCCCAGCAGCACAACCAGGCTCCACACGAAGTGCGTCAGTATCGGCGCCAAGACTCCCCCGGTCGCGCGGCGCTCTAACGCGCATACCGTGCCGAGGATGATTGCTGCGAATCCAAGCATCACGTTCTGACTGGCCAAGGTGGCCACGACGTACAAGACGGTGGAGATGAGCACTGGATGGTGCCGGCCCAACGCGGTGTAGAGCGCCCCCCGATAGAACAACTCTTCGGCGATGGCGCCCAGCAATGCGATTGCGAGCGTGAGCCGCCAGGGACCCTGGTTGGTGAACTGCAACACGTGGGTGATCAACTGGGCGACCGGCGGAATCTTTCGTGCAACCAGCCCGCCGAGGATGAAGACGCCGCCCAGCAGCAGGCCAATGCCGCTGCCGCTGATGACTGGGCGCTGGTTGCGGCCGCGCCAACAGATGCCGCCCAGATATAGTGGCCCTGACGCGAGTGCTCCGATCAGCCACACCGCGGTGAGCGCCAGTATGAGCCAGTAGAAGCTCGGCTCGCCGGGCTGCCGTGTCAGCGACAGTCCCAGCACCACACCACCTGCTACCAGCACGATGGCGACGACAATCCGTCGGCGTCGCACCACCGAAGGCGGTTCATGGTGCGGCACAGCCACATTGGTGATAGCGCGGCGAATCTCATCCAAGGCGCTGGTGCCGCGGCCGGTACTGAGATCGGTCATGCAGAACGCACCTTCGGGGTCAGAGTGATCAGCATATCGAGGCCGGTTCGCAGCACACCGGCAAGCGGGCCTGGGAAGACGTTTACCAGCCCGAGGGTGGGTCGCGCGATAGGTGGTGTCACGACCCCAACGAGCTGCTGGATGCGCAGCGCATCGCCGCCCGCCCACGCAGGGTCGGTGTCGGCAAGGTGATGAGGATCAGCGAGCGCGTTGACGGGCCGCGGTCGGTGACTCGAGAGCGACAGAGCGATCGCGTCGTCAATAGCGAGCAGACCGCCGGGCGGGTCGGGCACCAGGTCACGCAGCAGATGGCCGGAGGCGACCATCGGGTGGTCCAGCGACTCCACCAGGTCGGCGGCCAGCCCATCGGGCACCGGCAGGGCAAGCCCGGTGACCAGCGATGCGGCCGCGGTGCCTATCCCGCGCACCGGCAGACCCGTGTGCCACTTGCCGGAAATGCGCGCATAGCGTTTCAGCAGCACACGATACGACATGGTTTCGGGACCACTGATGTCGTAGGCACCCGCCGGCACCAGCGCCGGATCGGCCGCGGCGACCAAGTAGTACAGCACATCGCGGATGGAGATCGGTTCAATCAGGTTCGCCATCCAGGGCGGAATCGGCATGAGGGGGAACCGGTCTGCGACATAGCGCAGCATCTCGAACGACGTCGACCCCGCCCCGAGGATGATCGCCGCGCCCAGCCATACCACTTCCGGGCCGCCCTCGACGGTCAGAGCGTCGGCTACCTCCGCCCGGCTGGCCAGGTGGTCCGACAGCGTGTCGTCATCGGGCACGAAGCCACCCAGGTAGACGATGCGCTTTACGCCAGCGTCTTTGGCCGCGGCCACTACATTTGCGGCCGCCGCTCTGTCGGCATCACGGAAGTCTGGTTGGCCGATCGCGTGCACCAGGTAATACACGACATCGACCGGGCCGGCGACGGCGAACGCCGTGTCAGCAGTTGCGCGGTCAGACGCGTCGAGAACGACCACGCTGACGTCGTCTAACCAGCCGAAGCGGCCAAGACGCTCCGGGTCACGGGTGGCGGCGACTACCTGATGACGATCGGCGAGCAAAGCCGTTACCAGTCGCGATCCCACGTAGCCGGACGCGCCAGTCACCAAAATCCGCACGCCCTCCAACGTACCGGCGACGGTGTCAGTCGTGCGGCTTCCCCGGGAAGGAGCAGGGCAATCAGCTCTCGTCCACTGCTGCGCGATGCAGTTCCATCATCCGGCGATATACCTCGGCGTTGTGCCGATTGTCGACGGCCTCGGCCTCACTGAGATCGCGCCGCACCCGCCCGGGTACTCAGGAGCCGTCTTCGACGGTGCAGCCGTGCAGCACGGCGTTGTGTCCGACGCTTACGTACGAGCCGATCCGCACCGGATACTCCCGGTCGACATGGATGGTCACCGCGTCCTGAACGTTGGTGCCAAAACCGACTTCCATCGGCTCAGCCTCCGCGCGCAGCGTCGCGGAGTACCAGACGCTCGCCCTGGCCGCCAGCCTGACCCGGCCGATCAGCGCGGCGTTGGGAGCGACCCACGAGTCGACATGCAACTCAGGTGTGTGGCCGCGAA
>JAFAQO010000634.1 GCA_019246375.1 Mycobacterium sp.
GTCGAAACCAGGGTGCCCGGTAGTCACCGCTGGATTCCTAACGCTTGCTAAAGATCCAGACCGTGCAGTATCTAAAGAAGGCGACCACGTCGCTGCGGGCGCTGACCCGGCCGGAGCCGCCGGATTCCCACAGCTCACGGGGGCCTCGATTCGTTGACCGACGCGGGCGCTGACGTCAGCGCTTGCCCTTGAGGCTCGCCCAAAACGGGCATTGGTGCGACGCGCCGAAGCTGGGCATCACACCGGCGCCGTCGGGCCGCAATGACATCCATGGGCCTTTTGCTGGTTCGGGGCCGATAGGCGGCCAGTCAGGCAGGCCCGCGACTTTGGGTTCGCCGGTGACCACGAATTGGCTCCAGTATCGAATCATTTGGTTGGAAAGTGCGCGCTGGGCGGGATTCAGCGGTGGCGCGCCGCCAACGCCGAACAGGTAGCGCAGTTCCAATGAGTGACTGGCACCGACTGGAAACGGCGGGCGCCGCATCGGGTCGGGCGCCGGAGCGTGAGGATCGTCGAATTCGTAGCCATAGACGCGTGCGCGCTGGCGCAGTGCGTCCGCCAGTCGATCAGCCACGCAACTGAACACGCCGTCGGTCACCGCGGCGGAGTAGGCGAGCGATACGTCTTCGCCGTAGCGCTCAGGTGGATAGTGCGCCATGACAGCCTGGCCGTCGATACCGAAAATGTCCTTTAGCGCGCCTGGATACTCGGCGGCCGTCATGTCGCGGCGCAAGTGCAGATACCGCAGCGCCGCGAACATGGTGAACTCGTCGTGGTTGGTGCCGATCAACACCGGAACCCGGGCCGCATGGCCGGCGGCGGACGCCACGAGCGGGTCGGCGGGCAGCGCAGCTGTTCCGGTGACCGGCCCGGAGAGGGCGTCGGAGTCGCCGATCCACAGGTACCACGGCGGGCGGGCCACCTTGGTGGCCGGCAGCGCACGCAAGCAGTCCGCGGCGGTGGCCGGGTCGGCGCACCCTACCGAGGCCGCGTAGTCCAAGCTGGAGTGCTGGGCGCTTGCCAGGTCGGCCTGCGACTGACATGGCCCGCTCTGAATGATCGCAGCACGAAACAAGCCCGTCGACCCGGGCGCCACCAAGTGGTCGCAGACCGACATGCCACCCGCGGATCCGCCGGCAATGGTCACCTTGGCCGGATCGCCGCCGAAGTCGGCGATGTTGTTATGCACCCAGCGCAGCGCGGCTTGCTGGTCGGCCAGTCCGTAATTGCCGACGTCTCCGCCCGTCCCAAGCGACGGGTGGGCCAGAAATCCGAGCGCGCCCAGCCGGTAGTTGATGGTGACGACGACGATGTGGCCCTGCGCCGCCAGCCACCGGGCGTTGTAGATATCGCCGCTGCCATTGACGAAGCCGCCGCCGTGGATCCATACCATCACCGGGCGCTTGTTGGCATTGGCCGCGACCGGGGGCGTCCACACGTTCAGGGTGAGGCAGTTCTCGCTGGTCGCCTTATGGCCGCGGTTTTCCTGCATGCACTGCGGACCGGGTTTACTGCCGTCCCGTAGTCCAGACCAGGCCGCAGCGGGCCGCGGCGGCTGCCAGCGCAGCGGCCCAACGGGTGGTGCCGCATACGGAATGCCCTGGAAGAGCCGGTAGTCCGCGGCGACCTGACCGCGTACCAGGCCCGTGGAAGTGCGCACGACACCAGCGTCGAGTGCGCCCGTATCACCCTCTCCCGGCGTTTGCCGGGTCGCGCCGCCGCCTCGGCCGCAGGCCGCGACCAACACCGCTGCCATGAGCAGCGCGACGGCTCCCAGCCCTCGGCGACGAAGCATTCTGACCGGCACAAGCTCTGAGCCTAAGCGAACAGAGGTGCAGCGCATCGACGCAAACCGCTTCTGCCGCCGCCCCCGATCATCGAGACTGACATAGCTGACACATCGAGGAGCCCAATGAGCACACCGATCATTGACGAGGCCGCAAAGGTATTCGCCGACCCGGCGTCCTATACCGACGAGCCGCGGCTGCATGCGGCACTGACCCATTTGCGCGCACATGCGCCGGTCTCGCACGTCGACTGCTCCCCGTACCGGCCGTTCTGGGCGATCACCAAGCACCCCGACATCATGGAGATCGAGCGGGCCAACAATCTGTGGATCAATGAGCCTCGACCGCTGCTGGCGACCGCGGCGGCCGAGGACTTCGCGCAAGCCCGATTAGACGCGCACATGGCGCTGCGCACACTCATCCACATGGATGATCCGCAGCACCGGGTGGTGCGGGCAATCGGCGCGGACTGGTTTCGGCCCAAGGCGATGCGGGCTCTCAAAGTGCGGGTCGACGAACTGGCGAAGAGCTACGTCGACAAGATGATGGCAGCGGGCACGGAGTGCGACTTCGTGCAAGAGGTCGCGGTGAATTACCCGCTGTACGTGATCATGTCCCTGCTGGGCCTGCCGGAATCCGACTTTCCGCGCATGCTCAGGCTCACCCAGGAACTCTTCGGTGGCGACGATGATGAGTTCAAGCGGGGCACCACACCGCAGGAACAGCTGGAGGTACTGCTCGACTTCTTCGGCTACTTCAACGCACTGACGACCTCGCGGCGGGAGCGCCCCACCGAAGACTTGGCGTCGGCGATCGCCAACGCCCGTATCGACGGCGAACCGCTGTCGGATATCGAAACTGCGTCGTACTACGTGATCATCGCCACCGCGGGTCATGACACCACCAGCGCGACGATCGCCGGCGGGCTGCAGGCGCTGGTCGAAAACCCCGACCAGCTCGAGCGGTTGCAAAAAAACCTTGATCTGATGCCGCTGGCGACCGAAGAAATGATCCGTTGGGTTACCCCGGTCAAGGAATTCATGCGCACCGCTACCGAGGACACCACGGTCCGCGGTGTTCGGATCGCCAAGGGTGAGTCGGTGTACCTGTCCTACGTGTCCGGCAATCGCGACGAGGAGGTGTTTCGCGATCCGTTTCGCTTCGACGTCGGTCGAGATCCGAACAAGCACCTGGCGTTCGGTTTCGGCGTCCATTTCTGTCTGGGCGCCGCACTGGCCCGCATGGAGGTGAACAGCTTCTTCACCGAACTGCTGCCGCGACTGAAATCGATTGAACTGAACGGAGAGCCGGAGCTGATCGCCACCGTATTCGTGGGAGGGCTCAAGCACCTGCCGATTCGGTATTCGCTGCGCTGATCTGCGTGTTCTCCACACGCTGCACATAAAGGAAGCCGTCGACGGCAGCGCGGGCACAGTCGCGGTAGTCGAAATTTGGCAAGGTGGACAGCCGTCCCAGCACCAGCGGGCCGATGAGCAGCGCGACGGCGCGGGCGCGGTCGATTTCACCAGTTCGGCTACCGCCGCTGCGCTGTCGAAAATGGCGTCGAACGGCGCTGCGTACTGCTGAGCGATCCGTTCCCGCAACGTGACGATCGCAGCGCTGTCGGGGACATGGGCGGTGACGAGATTCCGGCATATTTTCAAATACCGCCCAGCGCCGGCCACGACATAGCGGTCAAGGCGGCAGCTGCGCGTGATGCGCCGACTTACCCGACGACCGCAGCGACTACGCGGGACAGCAGCGTGGCCGACTTCACTTGAGGAACTGGGCGGCCCGGTGCGCGAGCATCACGATCGTGGCGTGCGGGCCCCGGCTGGTGATCACGGGTAAAACCGAGCCGTCCACCACCCATAGCCCTTCGACATCGCGCACTCGACACCGGCAATCAACGACGGCCCGGGCATCGCGGTCGGTACCCATCGGCGCGCTGCCACACAGGTGCTGCGACGTGGACCACACCGGTGAGCCGACATGGGTTGTGCTGGCGACCACTTCCCGCGCCAATTCGCTGCCTCGGCGCAGGGCGGCCACGTCGTCGGGCTCGGTGTCGTAGCGATGCTCGATGCGCGGCGCCACTTGAGGATCAGCAGATACTAACGTAATCCGCCCACGTGCCCGCGGCTGCATCAGTGCCACGCCGATGTGCGGCCAATCCGGGTGACCGGCAGTACCATCTCCCACCATTGCGACGAAACCGCCGGTGTATGGTCGTATTTCGATGTCCTCGGCAGTGCTGAGCACGACCTCCAACACCGGTCGGCGTGCGGCCACTGCCCAGTTCGTCGGCAACACCCATTCGGGGTGATCGCTGAAACTCATTCCGACCGGCAGTGGTGCCACGATGTCCACCCCGGCCGCACGCAGCATGGCCTCATCACCGACCCCGGAAAGCATTAGCAGGTGGGCTGATTCAATTGCGCCGGCGCACAGGATGATTTGGTCGGCCGTCGCGGTGATAGGGCCGCCCGGGCCGATCGCGTCTACCCCGACAGCACG
Source organism: Mycobacterium sp. (assembly GCA_019246375.1). Lineage (GTDB taxonomy): Bacteria > Actinomycetota > Actinomycetes > Mycobacteriales > Mycobacteriaceae > Mycobacterium. The sequence goes on from JAFAQO010000634.1 coordinate 4,305, forward strand.
CGTGCCGGAAAAACGCACACGGACGGCCCGCGTCTGGGCCAGCAACGTCAGGTTGGGCCGATCGAGGGCCGGCATCAGATAACCCACGCCCGAACCGGTGCGCACACCGTCGACGATATTGAGCGGTACAGCGCCGACCCCGGAGGGCATTCCCGCCTGGAAGCCGACTTCGTTCAGGTCAACGATCCACGGGAAGCCCGCACGTTGGGCTGCTGTTACGAAGGATTTCGTTGCGCCCAGTAATTCGTGGGTACGACGAACCGTGATGGGGCCGCTGCTCCCATGCTCGGGGCCGTCGAAATCCAAATCTGTCTCGATAGCCCGAAAATGGCCGAGCACATCCGACCATGCCCAGCCGGGAACTTGGAGGGCGTCGAAGTCACGCGGCAATGCGCGGCAGAAGTAGCCGCCGTTGACCGCGCCGGAACCGCCGATGGTCGCCCCGCGCGTTAGCTGCATCTGGCGGGCCGGCCGCTCGGTGAGCTGGGTTTGGTAACGCTGTACCAGTGGACTGGCAGCGCCGACCGGCAACTGCAACCCGTCGGTTGTCTGAGCCAGCAATGCCGGATCGCTGAGACCGGGACCCGCCTCCAGCACGGTGACGACGCGGCCGGGATCAGCCGACATTTGCTCGGCGACAACTGATCCAGCGCTTCCCGCACCGACGATCAGCGCGTCGCTGTGCAGGACGGCTGTGGTCAAGACGGCCGTCAGGTCCGGATCTGCGGTTTGAGCGGGCAGAGGGTGCGCTCCCGCACCACGCCACTCCACAGACCGAGGCCATAGGCCAGATCGTCTAAGCGCTTAAGCAACAGATAGGTGAGTAGACCGATCGGTCTGGCATCAGCCTCGGTATCGCTCCTGCGGCTGACCCAGTCCACGACGCCGTCGACGATTGCTGCGACGACCACGGCTCGGCGGCATTGACGTGAGACAATGGCGGCGACTACTGCTACAGGCCAGTAATGCCGACAAATTGCCGATGCCAATTGCAGTGCGGCTGACGACAGGCCGCGGCCAGCGACGACCACGACATCCGACAAGTGGGTGTCGGCGCCTTGCATGGCCCTGGCAATCCGGCGGCCCGTCACCGCCGCGGCGAACAGCGACGCCACATAGCCCAGGCACGAGCCGATGGCCATCAAGATCCACACCGCCAATCCCCAGCCGGTGATCACCAGCGGGGCGGTCTTGTCCGGGTGACGGACAGCCAGCGGAGCGGCGGAGCCGCCGTAAAACGCTCTGCGCGCAATCCAATCCCGCAGTTCCGTGCGGTGATCGTGGGCAACCAACGCGATCGGCTCGTAGCGCAGCCGGGCACCGGCTTCGACGAGCCGCCAGCACAAGTCAACATCCTCGCCGGACCGCAGCGTCTCGTCGAACCCGCCGACCTCGCGCAGCGCCGAGGTGCGGCAGATGATCGCCGCGCTGGGTACATAAGACACCGTGCTGTAGGGGATGACCGGCGCCTCGCGCTGACCCAGGTCCAGCGATGAGTGGACCGCCTCATAACGAGCCACCAGATGGTCGCTTTGCGCCAGACCGACAATGCGCGGCGCGACCAGTGCGACCGTCGGGTCACAGAAGTGACCGAGCAGGGCTTCCAGCCAGCCTCGTCGCGGCACCACGTCGGAATCCATGAAAGCGACGAAGTCAGTACAACAGGCGACCAGTCCGGTATTGCGTGCCGCCGCAGGCCCCTTGCTTCCAGAATGGCGCAGCACTTCGATGTCGGGGTGCGCCGCGGTCAACTCGTCTCGTTCGACCGGGATGGCAGAGCCATCGTCGACGACGATGATGCGTAGTCCGCGTAACGCGGTCACCAACCGCCTCAGACCACAAGGATTGTCCAGCACCGGAATCACCACGGTGACATCACGGTGTGATGGGCCGCCGGCCGGCCGGGGGTGAGCCACCGTCGCGTCCAGCAGAGTGCGGGCCAGCTCGGCGCTGACGGCGTCGTGGACCTTCAGGCGACCGTCGGAAAGCATGTCCTGGGCGGCTGGAGCTAACCGCAGCAGCCGGGTGGGGGACCCGCCGAGCAGGGTCGAGCCCTGGCCGAGCACGCGGACGCGCCGGTCGACCTGCACGGCGAATCCATCGGGCAGTCGAGTCTGGCTCATACCAGCATCCCGTCAGCTTCCGGCACCCAGCGCTGGATCCGCTGGATGCAGCCGGCAACCATCTCGGCAAAGATCCGTTTTCCATCGGCCGCGGTCGCGGTGGTCGCGTCTCCGAGCACGCCTACGTCACTTACCGCCGCCACTCCCCCGCGACGCATCGACGGCATCAGCTCGGCCAACGGCGCGCCGTTACCGGCGCAGCACCGGTCGGTCCGCACGTCCGTTGGGGAAACATACAGCAGCACCGATGTTTCGGTGTGGCCGGCATGCGCGTCGGCACCCCGTACCGCACAAGCACACCATCCGACGTCACGGCCTTCGGATCGCAGTCGGCGCACCGCGCGGATCAACGCTGTGACGTTGCCACCATGGCCGTTGACGAAGACCAAGCGCTGCGCCCAGCAGCTGGCCGACCTGCCGTACTCCGTTAACACCATGGCCAGGGCCTCGGTGCCAATAGAGATCGTTCCGGCGAAACTCTGGTGCTCGCCGCTGTCGCCATACGCGATGGCCGGTGCCACCAGCCACTGGTGATCCCCTGCCGCCGCACCTAAGCGCTCGGCAACGGCGCCGGCGACTGCGGTGGCGATCCGGGTGTCGGTGTCCAATGGCAAGTGGGGGCCATGCTGTTCGGTGGATCCCACCGGGATAAGCAGTGTCGACGACACGCTTCGCAGCTGGCTCGACGTCGAGCCCCCGAGTCCGGCGAGGACAGCCACTCGCCGATGGTAAGACGAATCCGCCTGGCGCGCACCGATTGTTTCCAGCTCAAAACGATTTTCTTTCAAAGCTTTTTCTCCGACGGGTCGCCATCGGTCACGTCAGCCACGGCTGCCACGTCAGTATCAGAATCCCGCTGCCATTGGTGCCAAGCCGGCGGCTTGCCTCCCCTACACGCCGAGCGCTCGGGGAAAGCCAGGCGGCACGACGACGTCGTCCGGTGTCAGGTCGTGTACCGAAGCACGACCGAGACCCATCAGCGCGCAGTCGATACCCGCGCGCAGAATGTCGAGAACATTCTCGACTCCCGGTTGGCCCGCGGCGGCCAGGCCCCACAGGTAGGCACGGCCGATCATGACGGCGCGGGCACCCAACGCCAGCGCCTTGACGACATCGCTGCCGCGCCGGACACCGCCGTCCACCAGCACTTCGATCTGGTCGCCGACGGCCGCCGCGACAGCCGGTAGCGCGCGGATCGTGGCAGGCGTGCCGTCCAGGTTGTTGCCGCCGTGATTGGATACCGAGATTGCCGAGACACCTGCATCGACGGCCCTTTTTGCATCGTCGACCCGCATCACGCCCTTGAGCATGAAGGGTCCACCCCACAACGCGCGCAGCCAGGCGATGTCTTCCCAAGTCGGTGGCGGAGTCGCCAACCATTCGCCGTAGGCGGTGAAGAAAGCGGGGCCGGGTTCACCACGCCGAACCTGGTTGGGAACCCGCAGGTTCGGCGGCTGCAGCATCTTGGCGTATTTCCACAACCAGCGCGGCCGGATCATCGCCTGTGGGGACAACCGGAGGATGGTCTGCAAATTCATTTCTTCGGGGATCTTGGGGCTGCCCCAGTCGCGCCCGTGGGAGAACGTCCAGTCGGTAGTTACGATCAGGCCGACGGCACCAGCCTCCCGGGCGCGTTCGACGCGCTCGGCGATCGCGTCGCGGCCGCCCAGCCAGTAAACCTGGAAGAACACCTTGTCGTTTGCGGCTACGACTTGCTCGATCGGCTTGCTGGCGAACGAGGACAGTCCCATCGCCGTGCCGCGGGCGGCCGCTGCCCGTGCGACGGCCACCTCGCCGTCGGGGTCTACCGCCTGAACGCCGGTCGGTGAGAGAACCACAGGAAACGAAATGTCTTGTCCCATAACCGTCGTGGACAGGTCACGCTTATCGATAGCACCGACTACATGGGGTGCGAAGCCAAGCTCGCTGAACGCCTCCACATTGTCAGAGACGGTGACTCCCTTTTCGCTGGCGGCGACGAGTGCCAAGTAAACCGACTTCGGCAATCGCCGCTTGGCCCGTTGCTGAGCAATCGCTACGGTCTCGAACCAGGTGTCGCGCGCCATCGTTTAGACCGGGCTTTCGTTGCACAGCCGGGACGGCGGACGCGTCGACAGCGTTAGCGGCACCGGTCCCTTGGCTTGCCGTCGCCGCGAGTGGTCGCTGCCCGGCTGCGGCCTGTTCCGGTCGCGGGCAAGCGCCGCCGAGCCGTGGCCTTGCACGCACTCGGGGTCCGGACCGTCCAGCGGCAGACCAGTGAAGAACTTGGCTGCCATGCAGCCGCCCCGGCAGCCGTCGTAGTGCCCGCAGCTGCCGCAGGCACCGGCCGATTGGGGTTTGCGCAGCTCACGGAACAACGGAGCGTTTCTCCAGACGTTGTCGAAACCGCCGTCGGCCAATACGTTTCCGGCCCGAAAGCGTTCATGAATCGCGAAGGGACAGGCATACACGTCGCCTATCGGGTCGATCAGACAGACCACCCGGCCGGCTCCGCACATATTGAGGCCGGCCAGTGCCCCGGGCCGGCCGAGTCCCGAAAGATGAAAGAACGAGTCACCGGTCAGCACCCGATCGCCCTTGTCAACCAGCCAGTTGTAAAGCTGACGTTGCTGGTTTGCGGTTGGGTGGAGGTCATCCCAGACATCGGCACCCCGCCCGGACGGCCGCAGTCGGGTGATCCGCAGTGTGGCACCGTACCGAGCGGCCAGTGCGGCGAATTCGTCGAGCTGGTCGACGTTATGCCGGGTGACGACGACCGAGATCTTGGGGTCGGAGAACCCGGCAGCGGCCAGATTCTCGCACGCGCGTAGGGCCATGGCGTATGAGCCGGCGCCACGGACGGCATCGTTGACCTCCGCAGTGGCGCCGTCAAGTGAAATCTGCACGTCGACGTAGTCGCTGGCGGCCAGCCGGCCGGCTACTTCGGGGGTAATCCGCACGCCGTTGGTGGAGAACTTGACGCCGACGTGGTGTTCGGTGGCGTAGCCTACCAATTCCCAGAAGTCTTGGCGCACAGTGGGTTCGCCACCACCGATGTTGACATAGAACACCTGCATGCGTTGTAGCTCGTCGATGATGTCCTTGCACGCCTGCGTGGATAGCTCACGTGGATCGCGTTTGCCCGATGAGGAGAGGCAGTGCACACAGGCCAGGTTGCAAGCGTACGTCAGCTCCCAGGTCAGGCAGATGGGGGCGTCCAGCCCCTGCTCGAACTGCTCGACGAGCCGCGGCACAACCGATGTCACTGGCCCTCCTTGGGCACCAGCATCCTCGAGTCGGCCAGCACGCCCAGGGCGTGCAGATAGGGGTGCTGTCGAGCCTCGTCGAGTCCTGCTGCGCGACAGGCGGATCGCACGTCGGGATGATCGTTCAGCAACTGCACCACGGTGAGAATCGTGCGGTTCTTCAGGAAAGACAGCTTGCGGGTGCCGAAGTGGTAAAGCAGCGCGCCGAACGGTTCCGGTCGCACGGCCACCTGCGGATGCAACTGCCAGCCGCGGTCAGGGTCGAACCCACCCGGCGACTGCCCGGGCCGGGCAGGAGCCGGGCAATCGGAATGAGCAGGCACGGTCAATAGACCCCGCACATCCCGTCGATGGACACTTCTTCGACCAGCGTCTCGGTAACGAGCTCGGGATTGGTGTCGGTCTGCTCTTCCATCAAAATGCCTTTCATCTGGGACTCGACAAGCTGGGGTGGCCCTGGTCACAATTCTCGTCAGAATATGGCATCGAGTGCCAGAACGGAAGGGCGGAGTCGATGCGGCCGGAATTCGAGCCTCGGGTGGGCCGGCGCCGCTCGACGACGCCGCACCACATCACCGACGTCGCGCTGGCGTTGTTCGCCGATCGCGGCTTCGATGCGGTGAGCGTCGACGATATTGCGCAGGCCGCCGGCATCGCCCGGCGGACGGTGTTCCGTTATTACGCCTCGAAGAACGCGATTCCCTGGGGCGACTTCGACGCGCACCTGCAGCACTTGCGGCAACTGCTCGACCGGGTCGAGCCGGATGTCCCGCTGGGCGAGGCGCTGCGCGCTGCGGTATTAACATTCAATACTTTCGACGAGTCAGAGACCGTCCGGCACCGCCAACGCATGCGGGTGATCCTCCAGACCGCCGAGTTGCAGGCATATTCGATGACCATGTACGCCGGATGGCGGGAGGTGATCGCCGGTTTCGTTGCCCGCCGTTCGGGCGTCAAGACCAGCGACCTGCTGCCGCAGACGGTTGCCTGGATGATGCTCGGAGTCGCGTTGAGCGCGTACGAGCATTGGCTGGCCGACGAATCCGTCTCGTTGCCGCAGGCCCTCGCCGATGCGTTCGACGTTGTCCGCGCCGGGCTGGATGAACTGAACCGGTGAGCGGCGCCGAGCACCTGCTCAACACCCTGCGGTCGCAGGGGCAGGCCTGCACGGCGTTGGGCTCGCCGATGTATGGCGAACTGCTCGACCGGGTGGTCTTCGACGTGCAAGCCGGCGGCATCTTCGCTGAAATCCTGGCCGGCCACGAAGACGACCCGGGGCGACTGGCTCTGCCGCTGCGGCTGCTGGGCGGCCTGCACCGGTTGGTACTCGACGGTCGCGCAGCGGCGTTGCGCGGCTGGTATCCGAGCACAGGCGGCAGCTGGGACGCCGATGCGGCCTGGCCGCAAATCACGCTGGCCGCCGCGAATCATCTGAGTCTGCTGCGCGCGGCGCTCGGTCAACCACCGCAGACCAACGAGGTCGGCAGATCGGCCGCACTGGTCGGCGGCCTGCTGATCCTCGCTCACCGATTCCGGTTGCCGATAAGGCTATTCGAAATCGGATCGAGCGCCGGGCTGAACCTGCGCGCAGATCACTACCGCTACCGCTATCCCGGCGGCCAGTGGGGGCCGGCCGCCTCGCGCGTGATCGTCGACGACGCGTGGCGCGGCAACCTGCCGCCCGGTGCTTCCCTGCGAATAGTCGAACGGCAGGGCTACGACATCGCCCCCGTCGATGCGACGAGTTCCGCCGGGGAATTGACTTTGCTGAGCTATGTCTGGCCCGACATGACCGAACGGCTGGACCGGTTGCGCGGTGCGATCGACATCGCCCGGCACGTTCCGGCCCGGCTCGAGCGGCGCACAGCCGCCGATGCCGTCGCCACTCTGCGGCTCACAGAGGGCGCGTTGACCGTGCTGTGGCACTCGGTCACCTGGCAGTACCTCTCAGCCAGCGAACAGTCAGCAGTTCGTGCCGGCATCGACGCGGTGGCGGGAATGGCCGACGCTCGTGCACCGTTCGCGCATCTCGTGTTTGAGCCGCAGCGCCGCACGCCCGAAGCCCCGCACGCCTTCTTGCTGCGAGCCCGCAGCTGGCCGGGCGGCGACGATCAGATTCTGGCCGAATGCGCCCCGCACGGGCCGCCGGTCACCTGGGAATAGCGCATCGCCGTAGCCGTGCACGGTTCCCGCGCGACCGACCTGATCCGGCTCATCGGGCTGGCCGTTTTCGGCCGGTGGATCTTGCTGGACCCTACTAACGCTCCTCCGAGGTGCTCTCCGCCCGAATGTGGTTGGTCAACCTAACACCTCGGAAATGGGTGCACCGGCGGCAATTTTGGTTCGGGTCTTCATGACCTGGCCCGGTCTGCCGCCGCCAACTACGCCGGCCACAACACCGTCCCGCTCGTAGTAGGCCAGGAACTTACGGCCGTCATCCTCGACGAGGTGCACGATGTCGGTGGCCCGCGGCTCGCCCAGGCACTGGATTTTAATGTCGTATTGATCGCTCCAGAAATACGGGACAACGACGTCCGACGGCACTTCTTTGCCGAGCATCGCGGGCACCACCACGCGGGCCTGTTCGGCGATGTTGCTCCAATGTTCAACGCGCACTTGGTCTCCCTGCACATTGCGCCAAGAGGCGACGTCACCCAGGGCCCAGACGTTGGGCGCGCTGGTGCGCCCGGCCGCGTCACAGACCACGCCGTTGTCGACGCGGATGCCACTGTGGTCGAGCCACTCGGTCGCCGGTCGTGACCCGATGCCCACCACCACCAGGTCGGCCGTCACCTCGGTCCCGTCGGTCAACACCACGCTCTCGACATGGCCCTGCCCGCGAACCTCAGCGACGGCGACTCCCACGCGCACGTCGACACCCTCGGAGCGGTGCAGCCGTGCCACCAGCCCGCCGATCTGCTCACCGAGCACCGATGCCAGTGGCGCCGGCTGCGGTTCCACCACCACGACATCGACTCCCAGGCCCCGCAGGCTGGCCGCTACTTCGCAGCCGATGAACCCAGCGCCGACGACGACGGCGCGGCGTGCGGCGGACGCACGCCGGCGCAACTCCAGGCTTTCGTCGAACGAGCGCAGCACCCGAATGCCCTCCAAGTCCGGGAAGGCCGGAATGCGCCGCGGCACCAGACCGGTTGCGATGACGAGTTGGTCATAGCCGAGCACCGTCCCGTCGTCGAGAATGACGATCTGTTCCGTGATGTCAAGCTTGGTGGCCGTCGAACCCAGCCGCAGGGTGATGTCGTGCTCGTCGTAGAACTCACGCGGTTTAAGGGTCACGTCATCGACTT
>JAFAQO010000636.1 GCA_019246375.1 Mycobacterium sp.
GACCTCGCGACGTCACTGAATCAGATGAACGAGCGCACGATGATGGCGACGCTGTCTGCCGAACAACCGGCGGTCAGCGAGGAGCGGGTAGTCGACACCCTTGCCCATATCTGGGTCAGCAGCATCTACGCCGAATCTGGCCAACCCGGCGACGATGCCAGTGCTTAGTGTGTGAGAAGTGGCGATCGACCCGGTTCGGTCGCTACCCGTTTCTTGGGCAGAAACGCCGCGGGCACATACGCCAGCACCGCCAGCACAACAGCCACTACGAACACCGCGGTGTAGGCGTGTGATACATCGTGCAGCACATTGTTCGTAAAATCGGGTGCCAGCGCCCGCCGCGGCATCGCCGATGGCGTCGGCGCCATACCGCGTCGCGCTGCCTCCTGTTTCAGGATCGCAACTTTGTTGGCAGCCGAGATGTCTTTGCTATGGCTGAGTTGACTGGTCAAGATCACCGACATCAAAGCAGTGCTGATAGACCCCGCCACTTGAAGGTTGACGTTGACCAGCGCCGAACCGCGTGCGACCTGGTGAGGCGCCAGAGCCTGCACCGCCGCTGCCGTCAGCGGCATTGTCGTGCAACCCACGCCCATACCCACCAGCGCCAGCGCCGCCAGCAGGACCGGAACGTAGCCTGCCTGCGTCCAAACACCGTAGGCGAAAGTCGCCATGCCCGTGCCGACCAGCGTGATGCCGGTCAAGATGATCTTGTCCGGGCCGCGCTTGTCCAGCAACGCGCCGGCAATTGGCAGGGTCAGCATCGCTCCGAGCCGTTCCGGGATCATGTGCACCCCGGATTGCAAGGGCGTCTCGTGCAGCAGTTCCTGGAAGCAGCTCGGGATGAGCAGCACCGCGCCGAAAAACGCGGCGGCGCACAGTAACACCGTTGAGTTGGCGGCGGTGACTTCTCGGTTTCGGAAGAGCCGCAGGTCGATCAGCGGATGATCTGCCCGGTATAGCGCGTGCAACACGAAGCCAGTGATCAGCACCAGCCCCGTGGCCGCCGGTATCCACACGTGGTTGTCGACGACCGTGCCCCTGGCCGGGATGGACGACACCCCGTACAGCAGCGTCGCCAGGCCGGGCGACAGCAGCAGCATGCCGATGAAGTCGAACTTCTCCGACCGTGTCGCGCGATCCCGCGGGAAGACGAATGCCGCCAGGAGGAACGCAACCACGCCGATCGGCAGGTTGAGCAAAAAGATCCATTCCCAGCTGTAGCGATCGATGAGCCAGCCGCCCAAAATCGGTCCGGCGACCGGCGACAGCATCATCGGGATGCCCAGGACTGCCAGCAGGCGGCCGACCCGCTTCGGGCCTGCCTCGTGGGTCAAAATGGTAAAGGCCAGCGGCATCAGCATGCCGCCACCGAGCCCCTGCACAACGCGGAATGCAATGAGCAGCGCGATGTTTGGTGCTGTCGCGCACAGTAGCGAGCCCACGGTGAACGCCAGAACTGAGCCCATGAACAGCCGCTTAGTGCCGAACCGGTCGGCGCCCCAACCTGCCAGCGGGATCACGGTGGCCAACGCGAGCGTGTAGCCGGCCATCGTCCAGGCGACGACGGCCTGGGTCGACTCGAATTCAGCGACGAAGGTGCGCTGCGCGACCCCGACGACCGTGGTATCCAAGATCGCCATGACCACTGCCAGGACACACACCCCCGCAATCCGCAGCAGTCCGGCATCGAGCTTGTCCGGATAGCTGGATTGGTCGGTGGTCGCTGCGGACGGCGCAGCACCGTCGAGCCCCTCAGGAGTTTCAGATCTCGACGGCTTCCGCGGTCGCGGATTGACGGAAGGATCGAGCACGGCCACCAGGGTAACGAATCAACTAGCGCTAGCTGGCTAAGCTAGGTTGCGCTACGTCACACCGGTCTGATGGACGCCAGTCGTCCCATCACGTGTCACGTGTGCTGATCCGAAGGTAGTCGCGCACGGGTCGCGAGCACTGCAGTCATCACCATCAGGCCGACACCAGGACCGGGCCAAACCGGCTTCACCCTGTCGCCGCCAAATGCGAACATATGTTCGTGCGGTCAGAGGCGTCGATCCTGCACGCGGACCTGGACTCGTTCTATGCGTCCGTCGAGCAGCGCGATGACCCGACACTGCGAGGGCGACCCGTCATCGTGGGTGGCGGAGTGGTGCTGGCCGCCAGCTATGAGGCCAAGGCCTACGGCGTGCGCACGGCGATGGGTGAAGCGCTGGCTCGGCGGCTGTGCCCCAACGCCGTCGTGGTGCCGCCGCGGATGAGCGCCTACATGCGGGCCAGCGATGCGGTGTTCGAGGTGTTCCACGACACCACACCCATCGTGGAGGCGATTTCGGTGGACGAGGCATTCCTCGATGTCGGGGGGCTGCGCCGGGTCGCGGGCGCTCCAGTGCAAATCGCCGCGCGGCTGCGCGCGGACGTGCGCGAGCGGGTCGGATTACCGATCACCGTCGGAATCGCCCGCACGAAATTCTTGGCCAAGGTGGCCAGCCAAGAGGCCAAACCCGACGGGCTGCTGCTGGTATCGCCGGGGCAGGAGCTGGCGTTCCTGGATCCGCTACCAGTGCGCCGGTTGTGGGGGGTAGGGGCTAAGACCGCGGAACGGCTGGGCGCACACGGCATCCGGACCGTCGCCGACGTTGCAGAGCTCAGGGAGTCGATGCTGACCGCGCTGGTCGGTCAGGCGATGGGCCGCCAACTGTACGCACTGTCCCGCAATATCGACCGTCGCCGGGTGACCACCGGCGTGCGTCGCCGGTCGGTCGGCGCCCAGCGCGCACTGGGCCGTGCCGGCAACAGCATGTCGCCGGACGAACTCGACGCCGTGGTGATCACTCTCATCGACCGGATTACCGCCCGGATGCGCACCGCCGGGCGCAGCGGACGAACGGTCGTGCTGCGGTTGCGGTTCGACGACTTCAGCCGGGCTACCCGCTCCCGCACGTTGCCGTGGGCGACGTCATCGACCGAAGCGCTCCTCGCCACCGCGCGGCAGCTGATCGCCTCGGCCGCACCCGCGATCGCCGAACGCGGATTGACACTCGTCGGGTTTGCGGTATCGGATATCGATCGCAGCGGCACCGAGCAGCTGCCCCTACCGTTCAGCGAAGCGGAGCTGCGCACCCTTGCCATCGATACGACGATCGACCGGGTGCGCCGTCGCTACGGCAAGTCGGCGTTGACCCGCGCCGTGCTGATCGGTCGAGCCCCCGGTCTTGAGATGCCGCACCTGCCGGACTGACGTTGCAAGTCGCCCTCACCGGTTACGACGCTGTCCAGGCGAGCAGCTTGTCGACCGGCCAAGTGTTGACGACACGGTCGATTGGCACGCCGGCATCGACGGCACGCTGCGCGCCGTAACCCAGGAAGTCGAGTTGGCCTGGCGCGTGCGCGTCGGTGTCGATGCTGAAGTCACACCCGATCTCGAGCGCGAGGTTCAGCAAGCGGGTGGGCGGATCTCGCCGTTCGGGCCGGGAATTGATTTCGACCGCGGTTCCATGATCACGGCAGGCGGTGAACACCGTCTCGGCATCGAACTTGGATTCCGGGCGGACGCCACGATTACCCGAAACCAAGCGACCGGTGCAGTGGCCGAGCACGTCGGCGTTGGGGTTGGAGACCGCCCGCACCATCCGGCGGGTCATCGATGCGGAATCCATCGACAGCTTCGAGTGCACGCTGGCCACCACGACGTCCAGCCGCTCGAGCAGCTCGGGTTCCTGGTCCAGGCTGCCGTCGTCGAGGATGTCCACCTCGATCCCGGTCAAGATGCGCATCGGCGCCAACCGCTCGCGCAGACCCTCGATCACGTCGAGCTGTTTTCGCAACCGCTCCGGCGACAGGCCGTTGGCGATTGTCAGGCGCGGCGAGTGATCAGTAAGCGCACAGTACTCGTGCCCCAGGGCCGACGCGGTGGCCATCATCTCCTCGATCGGCGCCGAGCCGTCCGACCAGTTCGAATGCAGGTGCAGATCCCCGCGCAGGGCGGCGCGGATTTCGCCGCCCCCGAGATCCCCTGCAGCAGAACGCAATTCGGCCAGCGCGTCGGGTTCGCGCCCGGACCACGCCTGGGCGATCACCTTGGCGGTCTTGGGCCCGATGCCCGGCAGCGACTGCCAACTTTCCGCTTGCCCGTGATGCTCGCGTTCAGCTTCGTCGAGGGCCTCGATGATGTCGGCGGCATTGCGGTAGGCCATCACCCGACGCGGATCTTCGCGGGCCCGGTCCTTGTAGTAGGCGATTTGTCGCAGCGCAATCACCGGATCCATGGCTCTAGTGTGCCCGTCCCGCAGCTGTTTTACGTCACCAGTCACCGGGCCGGTATGGGAGCCTCCCGGGCAACGGGTTTACGGTCGGGTAATGCGATTCGCGTTCAAAACCTCACCGCAGCACACCACTTGGGCTCAGATGCTTTCCGTCTGGAAAGAAGCCGACGACATCGAGATCTACGAGTCGGGCTGGACCTTCGACCACTTCTACCCGATTTTTTCCGATAGCGCAGGGCCCTGCCTGGAAGGCTGGACGACGCTGACCGCCCTGGCACAGGCCACCAAGCGGCTCCGGCTCGGCACCCTGGTCACCGGTATCCATTACCGGCACCCGGCGGTGTTAGCCAATATGGCCGCAGCACTCGACATCATCTCCAACGGCCGGCTCGAGTTGGGAATCGGCGCGGGATGGAACGAGGAAGAGTCCGGTGCGTACGGCATCGAGCTGGGCAGCATCAAGGAACGCTTCAACAGATTCGAAGAGGCCTGCCAAGTGCTGAGCAGCCTGCTGAGCCAGGAGACCACCGACTTCGACGGCAAGTACTACCAACTCAAAGGCGCGCGCAACGAGCCTAAGGGCCCGCAGCGGCCGCACCCGCCGATTTGTATCGGCGGCAGCGGTGAGAAGCGCACCCTGCGCATCACCGCCCGCTACGCCCAGCATTGGAACTTCGTCGGCGGCCCGCCCGAGCTGTTCGCCCGCAAGCGCGACGTCCTGGCGGCGCATTGCGCTGATATCGGACGGGACCCCAAGGAGATCATGCTGTCGGCCCACCTGTCCCTTAAGCCCGACCGCGATTACGGGCAGGTCATCGAGAACGCCGCAGCATTGGCGGCCGAAGGCCTCGACCTGGGCATCGTGTACATCACCCCTCCGCACGACCCCGCAGTACTGGAGCCGCTGGCAGAGGCGATCCGCGACTCGGGACTGCGCGAGTAAGCCGGCGGGCGGCCCTCGCCGCGTTGTCTCAAAGCCAATGAGTCGCGATAACGATCTGGTATCGCTCAGCAAATGCGCTAAATCGAAGGCGGGCTAATACCTGGCAGTCATGATCAGGCCGAAGCGCAGCAGTTCCTCCGCAGTCACCAGACGCTCGTGCTTGGCCGGGAATTCACGACTTTTAACCGGATGCCGAAACCAGGACCAGGCGATTCGCCCCATTCGCGACCGGGGCGTCTGGTGGATATGCACGGTGATCACTCCTGCGTTCGGTCAACTGAACCGGGCCCCACCACCGCGGCGCCCCCACATCAATGTCATTAGACACCCAGCGGCTGGCAAATGGCGTGAGACTCACCGAGCACGGTATCACATGTTTCTGGTGAGACAGAAGTGACTAACGTTGCGGAGCGGTCGTCGGCTT
>JAFAQO010000001.1 GCA_019246375.1 Mycobacterium sp.
GCGCCGCTCCTCCTCATCGCTTCGCTCTGCATCGTCGCCGGCGGTCATCCGCGCCGCTCCTGCAGGGCCGACGCTAGCTCCACCCGGTCGTCGAACGGGCGGAGATGCGCCCCGGTACGCTGCCCGGTTTCATGGCCTTTGCCCGCAATCAGCACCACGTCACCGGGACCGGCCCAGGCGACCGCGTACCTGATCGCGGCGCGCCGGTCACCGATTTCGACCACCTTCGCCGCACCGCCCGCTTGGGAGGCGCCGGCCAGGATCTCGCGGCGTATCGATGCTGGGTCTTCATCACGCGGATTGTCGTCGGTGACGACAACCAGGTCGGCCAGTTCGGCGGCGACCTCGCCCATCGGTGCCCGCTTGCCGGGATCGCGGTTGCCGCCGGCACCGAAGACCACCGCGACCCGGCTGTCCGGGCGGCGCAATGTGGTCAGCACCGCCCTTAACGCGCCCGGCTTGTGGGCATAGTCGACCAGCGCGAGGAAGTCCTGGCCGCGGTCGATCTGCTCGAGCCGCCCGGGAACACGAGTGTCGCGCAGGCCTGGCGACGCCTGCTCCGGGGAGATTCCCACGACATCCAACATCGTCGCCGCCAGAAGGCAATTGGCGATGTTGTAGCTGCCCGGCAGCGGAATACTGAGCCGGTGGTGCACGCCGGCGGGATCGACTGCAGTGAACTCCTGTCGCCCGGCTGCCACGGCCGCGATGTCCTCGGCGTGCCAGTCCGCGGACCGGTCTGCAGCGCTGACGGTGATGGCGTCGCCGGCCCGGGCAGCCATCCGGCGGCCGGCGTCATCGTCGATACACACCACCACGGTGCTCGCGTGCAGCGGCGAGGCGGGGTCGAACAGTTGAGCCTTGGCCTCGAAGTAGTCGTCCATCGTGGGATGGAAGTCCAGGTGGTCGCGGGACAGGTTAGTGAATCCGCCGACCGCAAACCGCACGCCGTCGACGCGGCCCATGCTCAGCGCGTGACTGGACACCTCCATCACCACGGTGTCTACGCCGCGTTCGGCCATCGCCGCGAGCTGGGCCTGCAGCGCTGGCGCCTCGGGCGTGGTCAGCCCGCCGGCGATGTCGGTGCCGTCGAGGCGGATGCCGATGGTCCCGATGAGCCCGGCCGTCCGCCCGGCGGCGCGCAGCCCCGCCTCGATCAGGTACGTGGTGGTGGTTTTGCCGGACGTTCCGGTGACGCCGATCACGGTTAGCCGCTCGGAGGGGTGCGCGTACACCGCGGCTGCCAGTTCGCCGAGCACACTGCGCGGCGCAGGATGAACCAACACCGGCAGTGAACGGGCACGGTCGGCGATCTCGGCAACGCCCGCAGGATCGGTGAGCACCGCAACGGCGCCGCGTTCGATCGCGTCGACCGCATAGCGGGCGCCGTGGGTCGATGTGCCGGGCAGCGCGGCGAACAGGTCGCCCGGCATGCCGTCTTGTGCCCGCAGCGTCACCCCGGTGATGCGCAAGTCCGGGATGACGCCGCCGTCGGCCGGGGCGGCGCCGACCTGGGCCGCCAGCACGGGTAGCGGCACGCCCGCGCCGACGCTGGGGCGCAGCCCAGTCGACACCGTCATCACCTCCGTCCTGCCCAGTCGGCCATGACACTACCCAGCGGAGGCCATTGACCAGGCGAACCGGCCGTTCAGGCGACTATGTACGGCCTCTTACCTGCCGATCGTCCGATTCCCGGGGCTCCTATAAGGCTTGCAAGGTCAGCGGCGGCCCGGGGTCGGGCGACAGCGGGACGTTCTCGCGCTGCATCAACCAACCGGCGATGTTGTGGAACAACGGGGCGGCCGAGTGTCCTGGCGCGCCGTCCGCGGAGCGCTCGGGGTTGTCCATCATGATCCCGACGACGTAGCGCGGATTGTCGGTAGTGGCCATGCCGGCGAACGTGATCCAGTAAACCTCGTCGAAGTAGCATCCGCACTCCGGGTTGATCTGCTGTGCCGTCCCAGTTTTGCCGGTGATTTGATAGCCGTCGACCGCGGCCTGCGGCCCCGTACCCTGTTGATCGCCCGTCGGGTCGCGTTGCACGACCGCCCGCAACATGTTCCGTACGGTCTGCGCGGTCTGCGGTGACACCACCCGAACACCAAGTGGGCGCGGCTCGTCGGTTCGGGTGCCGTCGGAAGCGATCGTGGCTTTGATGATGCGCGGTGGTATCCGCAGCCCGTCATTGGCGATGGTCTGGTACATGCCTGCCATCTGCAGCAGCGTCATCGAAAGCCCTTGCCCGATAGGCAGGTTGGAGAAGGTGCTGCCCGACCACTGATCGATCGGCGGCACCATCCCGGCGCTCTCGCCGGGCAGACCGACGCCGGTGCGCTGACCGAGGCCGAACTTTCTGACCATGCCGTAGTAGCGTTCCGGGCCGACGCGCTGGGCCAACATCAACGTGCCCACGTTGGACGACTTTCCGAACACACCGGTCGTGGTGTAACGCATCACGCCGTGGTTCCAGGCATCGTGCACGGTCACACCACCCATCTGGATGGTGCCCGGCACCTGCAGCACCTCGTCGGGGTTGGTCAGCCCGTACTCGATGACCGACGACGCGGTCACGACCTTGTTCACCGAGCCGGGCTCGAACGGGGAAGACACCGCCAGGTTGCCCATCTGCCGATCACCTTGCCGTCCAATATCTTGCGACGGGTCGAAAGTGTTGTCGTTCGACATCGCCAGCACTTCGCCGGTCTTGGCGTCGAGCACGACCGCCGAGACGTTGCGAGCCCCGGACAGGTTCTTGGCCTGCTGCACCTGCTGCTGGACGTAGAACTGAATGTCGTCGTCAATGGTGAGTTGCACGGTCGAACCGTTGACCGCCTTGTGCTGATTGCGGTAGCTGCCCGGGATGACCACGCCGTCGGAGCCGCGGTCGTAGGTGACGGAGCCGTCGGTTCCGGCCAGCACCGCGTCCAGCGAGTCCTCCAAACCCAGCAGGCCGTGACCATCCCAGTCGATGCCACCGACGATGTTGGCCGCCAGCGACCCGCCCGGATACTGGCGCAAGTCCTGCCGCTCGGCACCTACTTCGGGAAACTTCGCGGTGATCGCAGTGGCGATAGCCGGGTCGACCGCGCGGGCCAGATAGACGAACGTCTCTTCGCTTCGCAGCTTTTTCAGCACGGTCGCCTTGTCCGGCTTGTTGTTCAGCCGGAGCGCGACCTCGCTGGCGATGTCCTGCAGCCGCTGCTGTGGGTCCGGGGCTTTGGCGTTTTTCTGTTTGGCCGCGGCCAGCTGCTTGTGGATGCGCTTGGGCTGGAATGTCAGTGCGCGCGCTTCGATCGTAAACGCGAGTTGGTCATTGTTGCGGTCGACGATACTGCCGCGCACGGCTTTTTCGACGTCGGTGACCTTGAGTTGCCCGGCGGCCTCGGCGCGTAGGCCGGCGGCGCGTGGCACCTGTAGATAGAACAGCTGTGCCGCCGCCACGATCAGCGCAATAAACATGACCGCGTTGCCGGCGCGGTGGCGGAATACGAAGGAAGCGCCGCGCGACCCTAGCTCTATGGCCGAGCGGGTGCGCCGTTGGCGTGCCGAGTGGACATGCGCGCCCGCGGTTGCGTGCGTTTCGCTACCGGACTTCTTGGCTTTGGCGGGCTTGGTCGGTTTCTTGGTGCCATTGACGTCCTTGGCCGCCTGCGATTTCCGGGCTGCGCGTCCTTCCTGGCCCGAGTGGGACGGGCGCCTATGCGACCGGTCGCCGCGGCTCACCTCGCGGCGCCGGGGGTCGTCGCGGTTACCGGGCCGAACTGTTCGCCGGTAGGTGGCACGGGCGCCGCAACGACAGGCGGCGGCCCAACCGCGCCGGCGGGCGACTCGGGCGCCGCGGCAACGGGCGGCTGCGGCGCGGAGGCAGCCGCCTGCGGCGCGGAGGCAGGGGACTGCGGCGCGGAGACAGGCGGCTCCGGAGCGGAGGCAGGCGGCTGCGGGACCGCCGCGGCTGGCGGCTCGAGCGCGGCCGGAGGCGCTATCACCGGAACCGGCGGCGCGGCCGGAACAGTGCCGACGGGAGGCGGCTCAGCAACTGGCGGAGCAGCGGCAGGAGCCGGCAGCGACCCCGGCGCTGGTCCCGCGACGGCCGGGTTGGGCGACCCCGGCACTACTGCACTGGGTAAGTGCTGGGTGCCCAGCGTCGACGCGCCGTCCGGTGCACGCACCAGAACCTCGGGTCCGGCCGGGGCGGGCGCGATCGGCACGCTGGGCCCTGGCGCAACCAAAACCGGCGTCTCCACCGAATTCCCTGGCGGCTTGCGGGGGTGCGATTTCTCGTCCGGCAGCCTGGTGTTCAGCGGCGGCGGCGGGGCGCCCTGGGCCGGCTTGGGAGTGCCCACGACTACCCAGTTACCAGAAGGATCCTGGACCAAGTGCGCGGTATCTTGCGTCGGGATCATGCCCAGCTTTCGAGCCGCCTCCGCCAACGCCGGCGCGGACTGCGCCTCGAGGACGTCGCGTTCGAGCGCCTCTTTTTGCTGTTGCAGGATCTTGTCTTTCACACGGGCGTTGCCCAGCTGGTAGGAGCGCTCCGCGGAATCGGTCGACAACCACAGCGTGACACATAAGCCGACACCGAGCGAACCAATGACCAGCACCACGAACGGCACCTTGCTGGCCAGGGTGCGTGGCCGCAGGTCCATAGCTGCCAGCTGGGCGAGCAAACGGTCGCGCAATGGAGGACGGACGACTTTGGGCGCCTTGGCTTTTCGTGCCTTGGCTCGCGCCTTGGCCTGGCTGGCGCTCTTTGGGCGGCTGGGCCGCTCCACGGGCCGGGACATCGGCGTGGTCTGCGGCCCTGATCGCGACGCTCGAGGCTCACGGGCCGGCGACGAGACCTGGCTGCCGCGCGGTCGGGTGCGGCGCGACGCCGTCAGCTCGACTGACGTCTTGCTGGAAGCACCTTGGCGTCCGCGGCGACGATCCTTGCTGCGGCGCACTGGCGTTTCGCGTTTAGCCTTCATGAATCGCCTCTCCTTGCTACCTGCTGCCGGGTTCCACTCGTTGCAGAGCCCGCAATCGCACCGCGGCGCTGCGCGGGTTGCGGTCCGTCTCGGTGCGATCGGCGCGTTCAGCACCGCGGGTCAACGACCTGAATCGCGGCCCATGGCCGGGCAATTCAATAGGCAAGCCGGCCGGGGTACGCGAGGCGACCGCGTCGCTGAACAGTCCTTTGACGATGCGGTCTTCCAGCGACTGGTAGGCCAGCACCACGATGCGCCCGTCGACCGTCAACGCATCGAGCGCGACGGGCAGGGCCTGCCGCAACGACTCCAGCTCGCCGTTGACTGCGATGCGCAGCGCCTGAAAGGTGCGCTTGGCCGGATGTCCGCCGGTGCGCCGGGCCGGCGCCGGAATCGCCTGGTAGAGCAGCTCAACGAGTTCGCCGGTCGAGGTGAACGGCACGCGGGCACGGCGGCGGACCATGTGTGCGGCGATGCGCCCCGCGAACTTCTCCTCGCCGTATCGGCGCAGGATGTCGGCCAGCGCGGCCTCACTGTAGGTATTGACGATGTCGGCGGCGGTCAGCGCCGACTCTGGGTCCATCCGCATGTCCAGCGGCGCGTCGTGGGCGTAGGAGAAGCCCCGCTCGACGCGGTCGAGCTGCATAGACGACACACCGAGATCGAAGAGCGCCCCGTCCACCGAGCGCGTGGCGCCGTAACCCAATTCGCTGAGCACCGTGGCAATCTCGTCGTAGCGCGCCTGGACCAGCGTGACCCGATCGCCGAACCGGACCAGCCGGTTACGGGCGGTCTCCACGGCGATGGGGTCGCGGTCAAGGCCGATCAGCCGCAGCCCTGACAGCTCGGTCAAGAACCGCTCCGCATGCCCGCCGGCGCCGACGGTGGCGTCGACCAGCACCGCGCCCGACCCATCTGACCGGTGCCGGGTCAACGCCGGACTCAGCAGTGTGAGGCAGCGCTCCAACAGGACCGGCACATGGCCGAAATCGCCTATGGCGTCAGGCAAGACAACACCTCCCCGACGGGGCGGCGCCCCTGCATCGAGGTCCCTGTCCGAGAGCACGAACCTGGCGTTGGGGAAGTACGTCAGGGTCGGTTCGGGCAGAGGCCACGTTGCACGGGCATGCGCCTCAGATGATGTCGCCGAGTGCTTCATCGCTGGCCGCGGAGAAGTTCTCTTCGTGGGTTTGCAGGTAGGTCTGCCAGGCCCGGGCGTCCCAGATCTCGAGGTAGTCGACCGATCCGATCACCACGCAGTCCTTGGAGAGGTTGGCGTAGCGGCGATGGTCGGCTGACAAGGTGATCCGGCCCTGGGCATCGGGGTGCTGTTCGTCGGTGCCGGCGGCGAGGCTACGCAGAAACGCCCGCGCCTCCGGGTTGCTGCGCGACGCGCTGCTCGCGCGGCGGGCCAGCTGCTCGAACTGCGCACGCGGGTAGACGGCCAGGCTGTGATCTTGGCTTTTGGTGACCATCAGTCCTCCTGCCAGCGCGTCGCGGAACTTGGCGGGCAACGTCAGCCGCCCCTTGTCGTCGAGCCTGGGCGTGTAGGTGCCGAGAAACATCTCGCCACCTCCCGCCAGCGCACGGAGCTTCCTTCACTCCGTCACCCGCCACAATACCCCACAATCACCCACTTTGCGCCATTTACTGGATAGCACGTTACCGCTTCCTCACTTTCGCAGCTGGTGATCACAAGTAGGCCTGCCCGGCGTCAGGCTTCGTTACTGGAAAATCCCAGCTCAAAGCGGTACAGCGCCAGTGGGGCGTTGTGGGGGAATCGGCTGCTGTGGCGGCCGGGGCATCTGATGCACGGCATAAAAAACGGGGCAGCCGATGGCTACCCCGTAACTCGGGCGAAGTTCGCCGAGCTTAGTCGTCGAAACGCCGGCGGAACCGCTCTTCCATGCGACTTGTGAAGGAGCTGCCAGAACCCTTCGGGCGACGCTGGCGTGCTCCCGGGCCCGAGCCTGGGCGATCCCGCCTGCCTCCGAACCGCGGAGCGGTGATGGCATACACCACACCGCCGAACATGACGACAAAGCCGAAGACGGAAAGAATTGGGAAGCCTCCGATCATGGTGGCTTTGAGTGCCACGCCGGAAACCAGCATCCCCAACCCAATGACAAACAGCGCCGCGCCCTGCAGTCGCCGCCGGGCAGTCGGCGCGCGCAATCCACCGCCACGAACGCTCGAGGCGAATTTGGGATCTTCGGCGTAGAGAGCGCTCTCGATCTGGTCGAGCATCCGCTGCTCATGATCGGAGAGTGGCATTCGTCCCTCCTTGCCGACGGCTGTCACCTAAATACCGATAGGACGCGGTACCCACTGTGTGGGCAACTAACTCAGATGATACGAGGTCAGCCTGCGCCATACCACCGGTTCGGCAGCTGATTGTAACCCCGCGACGATGCGACTTCCGCGAGCCGAAAAAGGGGTACCCCCAGCCGCCTAGCGGCGAGGGGCGAGCGGGGCCATCGGCTCGAGCCCAGCGACGAAGGGCTCGGCACTCTATTCGGCGAAGCCGATAATGGGAACGGAAAGCACCGCACCGGATCACGGCCCGAGGAGGACAGCGCGAGTTGGCGACATTCCTCATCGATCTTCTGCGGCAGGACATGCAGCGCCGTCTCGGTGACGCCTTGGGTGTGTACGTCGACGCGATGCGTTACCCGCGGGGCACTGAGAACCAGCGCGCCTCAATGTGGCTGGAGCATACCCGCCGCCACGGCTGGCAGGCAGTGGCAGCCGTGGAGGCCGATTGCGGCGCCGGCGAGCTGCCGCCGGCCGAAGAACTAAGCCGCGCACCCTTGCTCGGCGTGGGTTACGGCTACTGCGGCGCACCCGATCAGTGGTGGCAACAGCAGGTGGTGCAGGGCTTGCAACGCGGCGGCTTTGCCCGCCCGCAGATCACCGAGCTGATGGCCAGCTACTTCGAGCTGACCGAATTACACATTCATCCCCGGGCGCAAGGCCGCGGCCTGGGCGAGGCGTTGGCGCGCCGGCTGCTCGCCGGACGCGGTGAGGCTAACGTGCTGCTCTCGACGCCGGAGACCAACGGCGAGGCCAATCGGGCATGGCGGTTGTACCGACGTCTGGGCTTCACCGACATCATCCGGGGCTATCACTTCGCCGGCGACCCGCGACCGTTTGCGATTCTGGGTCGCACGTTGCCGCTGTAGCGGATCGCGGCCGGCGGTAGCAGCCACGCGGGGCAGATGGCCACACCCGTATCGGGTTCTGGCACGATGACCTGGTGCTCGCCCGGTTCATCCGATTCTCCAGCCGAATCAAGCGTCGCCGCCTGCTGGCGATCGGGATGCTGCTGCTGGTGGTGCCCATGGCCGCCGGATGTGTGCGCATCAGGGCGTCGATCACCATCTCACCGGACGACCTGGTGTCCGGCGAGATCATCGCCGCGGCCAAACCACGCAACGACAAAGATCCGGGACCGCAGCTCGATCCCAATCTGCCGTTCAGCCACAAGGTGGCGATCTCGAAGTACGAGAGCGACGGCTACGTGGGCTCGCAGGCCGTCTTCTCCGACCTGACCTTCGCCGAACTGCCTCAGCTGGCGGGCATGAACGCCGATGCAGCAGGGGTGGATCTGTCCCTGCGCAGATCCGGCAACCTGGTCATCCTGGAGGGCCGGGCGGACCTGACATCGTTGACCGACCCCGAAGCCGACGTGCAGCTGAGCGTGGCCTTCCCCGGTGCGGTGACGTCAACCAACGGCAGCCACGTCGAGCCGGACGTGGTCCAGTGGAAGCTCAAGCCGGGCGTGGTCAGCACGATGACCGCGCAGGCGCGCTACACCGATCCCAGCACCCGCTCCTTCACCAGCGCGGCTATCTGGCTGGGCATCTCGTCATTGGCGGTTGCCGGTGTGGTGGGGGCGCTGGCCTGGTTTGGTCGTGACCAATCCCCGCGGTTCGCCAGCCCGCAGGACGAGCCGTCGGACTGATCCACTGTTCAGGCCTTCGCCGAGCTGCCGTGGCTGGTTACGGTCTGGCCGGGCGACCAGTACGCGAGCATCTCCGCGAACGTGTCGAAAGCCGGCGCTGAAACGCCATAGGTGGCCTCGAGGTGGATGCTCAGCGGAAAGCCGAGGTCGGCAATCCCATCAATGATGCGCTTGTACAAGTCGACGATCAGCCGGCGCTTCTGCGCGGGTTCGCTGCCGGCCAACGTCTTAACGAACGCCTGCTCTTCGGCGACCGCGGCGTTTCCGGGGTCCTGGATGAGCCAGTTGATCAGGCCCACCCGGCTCTCGACCTTCGGCACGAAGCCGAACGACAGCAGGATCTCGGGCCGATGATCGGTGTCCTTGGCGAAGTCGGTGAGGAAACCCACGATGGCGTCGGAATACAACAGCTGAGTCAGGGCGAACGTCGCACCCTGATTGCACTTGAACTCGAACCGGCCCTGTTCACCCTCCCGGGTGGGGATCATGATCACGCCGCGGTTAGCCACCAGCTCGCGATAAATCGATAGGGCGTCGGTCGGCGCAACGCCGGAGCCCTCGCCGTCCTGCATGGTGCGCGGCACGCCGACGAAAACGATGCCTTCCATTCCGACAGCGCCGAGTTCGGTGAGCCGTTCGCGCAGCGACGGCTCGTCCATGAAAGCCGTGACCTGAGTGCACAGTCCGTTGAGCCCGGGTAACTCGGGTTTGATCATCGACCAGAACTCCAGCACGTCGAGCTTCGGCTTCATCTCGACGGGCCGGTCGTCCTCCTCGGCGATCATCCCGGGAATCATGACGTGCCGAATCCGGCCTTCGAGGCCGGATTCCGCGGAGAGCCGCCGCACCTTACGCGCTTCTTCCAATGCCTGCTTCGCACCGCGTTCCGCGTTCGGCGGAACCAGCTCGAGCGCGATGGTGTTAAGGGTCACCGGGCTGCTCCTCATCGACGACTACTTTTCTCAGCGCGGCATCTCGAAGCGCCACAGCGTGGCCTTCACCATTTCACCTCTGAACGGACTTGCGCGACGAAAAACGGTTTCCGACGTGTCGACGACCGTGTCGCCGCCGGCGAACTGGCGCAGGTACCTCGCCAGCATAGGTGTCGGATAGTGAGCCTGTCGAAGCAACGGCCGGGCGACGATGCGGGCCCGGGCGACGGCCCGACGAGCCGGCCAGTCCAACCCTGCCTCCGGCGCGGATGACCTGCGGCGACCTTTTTACCGCGGACCACCCGTACGCTCTACGCTGAATGCACTCCGGGCCGAGGGAACAAGTGAGAAAGGGGTGCCGCGCTGAGCGTCGAGGCAGCGGCAACCATCGAGTTGGCCGGCGCGATCACCGAACAGTTGCGGCGGTATTTGCAGGACCGCCGCGCCGACGCCGCTTATATCGGCGCGGATTACGACGGCCTGATCGCCGGCCTCGAGGAGTTTGCGCTGGGCGGCGGCAAGCGGCTCCGGCCCGTCTTCGCCTACTGGGGCTGGCGCGCCGTGGCGG
The DNA here is from genome assembly GCA_019246375.1 of Mycobacterium sp. GTDB lineage: Bacteria > Actinomycetota > Actinomycetes > Mycobacteriales > Mycobacteriaceae > Mycobacterium. The sequence continues at coordinate 10,432 of JAFAQO010000001.1, forward strand.
CCGGGGAACCCGCCCCGCAGGTGATGCTGCTGTTCTCCGCGCTGGAACTGCTGCACGCCTGTGCGCTGGTGCACGACGATGTGATCGACAGCTCGGCGACTCGCCGCGGCAGGCCGACCACTCACATCAAGTTCGCCGGGCTGCACCGCGACCGGCGTTGGCGCGGCTCGGCGGAGCAGTTCGGGATGTCGGCGGCCATCCTGCTCGGTGACTTGGCACTGGCCTGGGCCGACGACATCGTCGCCGGCGTAGACCTACCGCCTGACGCGCACCGCCGAGTTCGGCGCGTGTGGGCCGATATTCGGACCGAGGTGCTGGGCGGGCAATATCTCGACATCGTCGCCGAGGCCAGCGCCGCCGAATCGATCGGGTCGGCGATGACGGTCAACCTCTACAAGACCGCCTCGTACACCGTTTCCCGACCGCTGCAATTGGGGGTGGCCGCCGCCGCGGATCGACCCGACGTTCAAGCGGTCTTCCATCAAATCGGGACGGATTTGGGTGTGGCGTTTCAGCTGCGGGACGACGTGTTGGGTGTGTTCGGGAACCCGGCGGTGACCGGCAAGCCCTGCGGTGACGACCTGCGATCCGGTAAGCGCACCGTGCTGGTGGCTAAGGCTATGGAATTGGCCGCCAAATCAGAGCCGCGGGCCGCCGAGGTCTTACGTAGCTCGATCGGTACTGAATTGACCGACGCGCAGGTGCGCGACTTGTGCGGAGTCATCGAACAAGTGGGCGCGCTGGCCGCGGTGGAAGACCAAATCGAGCGCCTCACCCGGCAAGCACTGGCCACGCTGGCCGCCGCACCCATCAACGCGACAGCGAAGGCGGGCCTGTCCGAGCTGGCCAGATTGACCGCCCAAAGGTCTGCCTGACAGCATGTCCGCCCCGACACCGACACCGGCGGTGAACTCCACCAGCATCGTGGCTCAACGCTTTTCGCGGCTGCGGGAGTTCACTGCGGCTGCCGAGGCCCGCCCGGCGCTGCAGGGCTTCGTCGGCGCAGTGCTGATTACCGCGGGCGGATTGGGAGCGGGCAGCACGAAGCAGCACGACCCGCTGTTGGAGTCGATGCACCTGTCCTGGCTGCGCTTCGGCCACGGCCTGGTGCTGTCGTCGATACTGCTGTGGGTCGGTGTTGCGCTGATGCTGATCGCGTGGCTGCGCCTGGGCCGGCGCGTGATCGCCGGCGACGCGACCGAATACACCATGGTGGTCACCACCGGATTTTGGTTGGCACCGCTACTGCTGTCGGTGCCGGTCTTCAGCCGCGACACCTACTCGTATCTGGCCCAGGGCGCGCTACTGCGTGACGGCCTGGATCCCTATGTGTCCGCGCCGGTCGACGACCCGAACCCGTTGCTGGACAATGTGAGCCCGATTTGGACGATCACCACCGCGCCCTACGGCCCGGCGTTCATTCTGGTCGCGAAGTCCATCACGATGCTGGTCAGCAATCACGTGATAGCCGGAACCATGCTGCTGCGCCTGTGCATGCTGCCCGGATTGGCACTGCTGATCTGGGCCGCGCCCCGGATTGCCCGCCATCTCGGGGCCGACGGCCCGGCCGCTCTGTGGATCTGCGCGCTCAACCCGCTGGTGATCATTCATCTGATGGGCGGAGTCCACAACGAGATGCTGATGGTCGGACTGATGGCAGCCGGTATCGCGCTGACCTTCCAACGCCACTCAGTCGCCGGCATCACCCTGGTCGCGGTCGCAGCGGCGGTCAAGGCAACGGCCGGGATCGCTTTGCCATTCCTGGTCTGGGTGTGGATGCGCCAGCTACGCGACCGGCGCGGGCATCGGCCGCTCGCGGCGTTTGCGGCGGCGAGCGCAATGTCGGTGCTGATCTTTGTCGCGGTGTTCGCCGTGTTGTCGGCGGTGGCGAAAGTGGGCCTGGGATGGCTGACCGCCCTGGCCGGCTCGGTGAAGATCATCAACTGGCTGACGGTGCCGACGGCCGCCGCCAACTTGGTACACGCCATCGGCGGATTGTTCTTCCCGGTCAACTTCTACGCCGTACTACACGTCACCCGGATCGCGGGCATCGTCATCATCGCCGTCTCACTACCGCTGCTGTGGTGGCGATTTCGCAGCGACGACCGGTCCGCACTGACCGGAATCGCGTGGGCGATGCTGGTTGTGGTGTTGTTCGTCCCCGCCGCGCTGCCGTGGTACTACAGCTGGCCGCTGGCCGTCGTGGCCCCGCTGGCCCAGTCGCGGGCAGCAATCGCGGCCATCGCGGCCTTTTCGACGTGGATCATGGTGATCTTTAAACCCGATGGAGCGCACGGCATGTATTCGTGGATCCACGTCCTGCTGGCGACCGCGTGCGCGCTGGTCGCTTGGTACGCGCTGTATCGGGCACCGCAACCAAGCGGCTCGACGGCCCAGGTGACCGAACCCACTCAATAAGCCATGGCTTGCGCGCGGCGCACCACTTCGCGGGCCTGATGGGCATGCAGCGCGTCGACCGGGCGGGCGTTGCTCACGGCATCGCGTGTCCCGTCCCGGGTGATGGTCAGCGATGGATCGGGAGTGAACAGCCAGCGCATGATCTCGGTCTCGTGATAGCCGCCGTCGTGCAACACGACTAACAGGCCCGGCAGGCTCTTGACCACTTCACCGGAGTCGGTGAAAAAGACTTGCGGTACCACGACGTCGCCGGCGCGTCGCACCCCCACCAGGTGACCTTCCCGAAGCCGCTGATGCACCTTGGTGACCGGCACACCGAGCAGCTCGGCGACCCGGGGCAGATCGTAGATGGGCTCGTCGGGTGCAAGAACGTCGTCGCCGGCGGGAATACTGCTCATCGCGCCAAGTCTAGAGCTCTTGGCGCCTCGCCGAGTGCGCGTTTCCGCGGTGAAATACGCCGCCGCCTACCATGGCTCCGTGATCCGGGACCCGCTGGACAGCGCGACGCTGGACGGCCGCTACCGGATTCTGGGGAGGATCGCCGCCGGCGGCACCTCGACGGTCTATCGTGGCCTCGACCTGCGACTGGATCGTCAGGTGGCGTTGAAGGTGATGGATTCGCGCTACGCCGGGGACGACCAGTTTCTGACCCGGTTCCAGCTGGAGGCCCGCGCTGTTGCCCGGCTGAAGGATCCCGGGCTGGTCTCGGTCTATGACCAGGGCCTCGATGGCCGGTACCCGTATTTGGTGATGGAGCTTGTCGAGGGCGGCACACTGCGGGAGCTGCTGGCTGAGCGCGGTCCGATGCCGCCGCACGCAGTTGCGGCGGTGCTTCGCCCGGTGCTGGGAGGGTTGGCCGCCGCACACCGGGCGGGTCTGGTGCATCGCGACGTCAAACCGGAGAACGTCCTGATCTCCGACAACGGCGAGGTGAAGATCGTCGACTTCGGGTTGGTTCGCGCGGTGGCCGCCGCCGGAATCACGTCGTCAAGCGTGATTCTCGGCACCGCGGCATACCTGTCCCCGGAACAAGTGCGCGATGGCGACGCCAGTCCGCGCAGCGACGTGTACGCCGTCGGGATACTGGTTTACGAACTGCTGACCGGTCAGGCACCGTTTTCCGGTGACTCCGCACTATCGGTCGCCTACCAGCGATTGGACGCCGACGTGCCGCGGCCGAGCACCGTCATCGCCGGCGTTCCTTCACAATTCGACGAGCTGGTGGCACGCGCGACCGCTCGCGACCCGGCCGACCGATACGCCGACGCGCTCGACATGCGCGCCGAGCTGGACGCGATCGCCGGCGAGCTGCGACTGCCGCGATTCCGGGTGCCGGCCCCGCGGGAGTCTGCGCAGCACCGGTCTGCGGCCCTGCATCACCGCGGGGCCACCGAGCAGCAGACGACCGAACACCAACTGCCGCAAGGCGGCAGGACACCGGTACGCCATCCGACCCGCCAGCTCGCACGAGACTGGCCGGACGAGCCCGAGCCGGCGACAGAGGACGACAACACCACCGTCTCACGCCGCTTCGCGGGTATCGACATGAGCGAATTCGTTTGGGAGCGCCAGCACGCGCAACGGATGGTGATGGTCTGGATAGCTATCGTGCTGGCAATCACCGGACTGGTCGCGACCGTGGCATGGACCATCGGCAGTAATTTGAGCGGACTGCTCTAGGCGTCAGTCGCGCAGCATCTCGGCGACCAGGAATGCCAACTCCAGCGACTGCTGGGTGTTCAGTCGCGGGTCACACGCCGTCTCATAGCGACCCGCGAGGTCGGTGTCCGAAATGTCTTGCGCACCACCGAGGCACTCGGTGACGTCCCCGCCGGTGATCTCGACGTGGATGCCGCCCGGGTAGGTGCCCAGCGCCCGGTGCACCTCGAAGAAGCCCTGCACCTCGTCGACGATGCGGTCGAAGTGTCGCGTCTTGTACCCGGTGGACGACTCGTAGGTGTTGCCGTGCATCGGGTCGCACTGCCAGATCACCTGGTGACCGGTGGCCTGGACCTTTTCGATGATCGGCGGCAAGAGATCGCGCACCTTGTTGTTGCCCAGCCGGCTCACCAACGTCAGCCTGCCCGGCGTGTTGTGCGGGTCGAGCCGCTCGACGTATTCGACGGCCAGCTCGGGAGTTGTCGTCGGTCCGATCTTGACGCCGATCGGGTTGGCGATCACCTCGGCGAACCCGATGTGCGCGCCGTCGAGTTGCCGGGTCCGGTCGCCGATCCACAGAAAATGCGCCGACAGGTCATACAGTCGCGGCTCACCGTCCTCACCGTCCGACAACCGCAGCAGAGCACGCTCGTAGTCGAGCACCAACGCCTCGTGGCTGGCGTAGATTTCCGCTGTCTGCAAGTTGCGGTCGGCAACCCCGCACGCGCTCATGAACCTCAAGCCGCGATCGATCTCGGCGGCCAGCGCCTCATAACGGGCACCGGCCGGCGAGGTCCGCACGAATTCCCGATTCCAGTCGTGCACCAGATGCAGCGACGCCAGCCCGGACGACGTCAGCGCCCGCACCAGGTTCATCGCCGCGCTGGCATTGGCGTAGGCGCGCACCAGCCGGGACGGGTCATGCTCGCGGGCCGTGGCATCCGGGGCGAACCCGTTGATCATGTCACCGCGATAGGACCGCAGGCCCAGCGCATCGATGTCGGCCGAGCGCGGCTTGGCGTACTGGCCGGCGACACGCGCCACCTTGACCACCGGCAGGCTGGCGCCGTAAGTGAGCACCACCGCCATCTGCAGCAGCGTGCGGATATTGGCCCGGATATGGGGTTCGGTGTTATCGACGAACGTCTCGGCGCAGTCGCCACCCTGCAGCAGGAACGCCTCTCCCCGCGCGACCTGGGCCAGCATGTCGTGCAGCCGCACGACCTCGGACGGCACCGTCACCGGCGGCACGCTCTCCAGAACCGTGCGCATCGCCTTGGCCCGGTCGGCCGGCCAGGTCGGCTGCTGCGCCGCGGGCTTGGCCAACGCGGCGTCCAGCCGGGTCCGCAGATCCGCCGGCAGGGGCGGCAACGACGGCAGCTGGTCGATCGGTACGTCAACGGTCCAATTCACCCGTCCATGGTAACTGGGCACCGCGATCGGTTGACTAGGGCAAACGCCCTTTGTCAGGGTGATCAGTTTGCGCGTTTCGCCCCCTCGCCGTCCTCTAGCAAGCTGGGGTACCTCGCGGGGCCGGGGTGCCCCATCATCAGGGCGCGTCGCCGCCGGTGGTGATGAGCCGGAATCGGCGCAGCTGGTCGCGGGCGTCGACCAGCGCGTCATGGGTGTCCCGGGGCCGTGGCGGCATCCGAGGGCATCCCCGGTCCTCCCACAATTGGCGCAGCTCCCGGGTGAACCGGGGCATCGCCGACGGCAGCTCGGTCATCGGGCCCCACAGCTGACACAGCGCCACATGGTCGTAGGCCGCGACCCAGGCCCACAGTTCGATCGGCTCGCCGCCGTCGACACCGAAGAATGTCTCCAGATCCGAGCGGATCTGCGTGCGTGAGCGCCACAACGGCGAAGCCGGCGGCGGCAGCTTGGGCAGCACCTTCGCCCGTACCCAGCTCCCGGCCCGCTGGGGATCGAATTCAGTCGACACGCCGTAGTATTCCCGGCCATCCTCGGCGGCCACGCCGATGGAAATCAGGTCGATGGTGCGGCCGTCCTCGATGAATTCCGTGTCGTAGAAATACCGCACGGCCAGCCGCTTAGCTGCTGGCGCCGGTCATCAGCGCACGCGGTGTGCCCTCGGGCGGCGGCGCGGCATGGACTGCGCGATCCAACTCGGCATCGACCGCGCGCTCGTCGGGAAAATGCGGTGTCCCGGCGACCGCGCGCTGCAGCCACAGCTTGAACCGCACGACCGGGCGGCGCAGCCGGCGTTCTCGCTCCAGGGCGCGGCGCATCTTGTCCAGCTGTGTGTTGTACCGCCAGCGGGCCCACGGGGCATGTGGACGCGACAACCGCACCGCGCCGATGACCAGCAACACGGCGAAGAACATGCCGATCAGACCCGTCCACACCTTGCCCTTGAGCAACACCACGACCGCCAGCGGCGGCGTGAGCACCATTCCGGCGATCACCGCGGCCCGCAGCAGCGCCGAGTGGGTGGTGTCGTGCCAAAGGTTGATGAAGAACATCATCGGATGCAGACCCAGCACCAGCAGTCCGCCAACGGCGACCGCCGTGAAGACCGCGTCCACCGAGCTGCGGCCGTCTTCCTCCCAATACACGTCGGACAGGTGCAAGATCAGCGCGTACTCGTCGAGCACCAGCGCTGCTCCGACGCCGAAAAGAATGGCGGCGGCGGTGATTTCGAGCTTGTTTCCGTCGAGGGACAGCGCCACCAAGGTCACACCGGAAATCATCACCAGGACCACCCCCACCACCACGTGGTGGATGTGCTTGGAGCCGATGTGGACATTCCGCGGCTCCCACCACTTGGGCGGCAGGCCGAGGGCGCTGCGATGGCGGATGTAGCGCACGCAGCTGCGGGTGATGAAGAAGGTCACGATGAACGCGAGTAGGCAGCACAGCAACGGCAGTCGGCCACGGCCGATGATGTCGTGTTGCAACCACTGGAGCACCTAAGAAAAAGTACGCCCATCTGCGCCCGCACATCGCTCGGCACGCCAAGGGCACCGATAGTCTGTTCTCAGACATGAGTACATGGCAGTCGCCCGACGTGGGCAGTCGGTGGGGTCGGGCAACCATTCGGTGGCCGGCCATGTGGGGTTGGCTCTGGCTGCTGGTCATCGCAGCCCTGGTCTGTGCCGCTTGGCAGCTGCTCGGGCACACGCCGTACCGCATCGACATCGACGTTTACCAGATGGGCGCGCAGGCCTGGCTGCACGGTCGGCCGCTGTACACCCACGGCGCGCTGTTTCACACCCCGATCGGGCTGAATCTGCCATTCACCTATCCCCCGCTGGCCGCCATCGCGTTCTGCCCGTTCGCCTGGCTGCAGATGCCGGCCGCCAGCGTCGCCATCACCTGCACGACGTTGGTGCTGCTCATCATGGCCACGACGATCGTATTGAGCCGCCTCGACGTGTGGGCCTCCTCGCACCGGCTGCCCGGGCCGGCCTGGTTGCGCCGGTTCTGGCTGGCCCTCGCGGTGGTGGCGGCCGCAACCATCTGGCTGGAGCCCATCAAGTCGAACTTCGCCTTCGGCCAGATCAACGTAGTGCTGATGACCCTGGTGATCGCCGACTGCCTGCCGCGCCGTACCCCATGGCCCCGCGGGTTGCTGCTCGGCCTGGGGATCGCCCTGAAAC
>JAFAQO010000022.1 GCA_019246375.1 Mycobacterium sp.
CGCGCGCAGTGACCGCACCAGCAATGCGACCAGCATGGTCAGCACCGCGATCCCGCTCACTGCGAACAGTCCGGCCGGTGCTCCGGTGGCCGCTCGATGGGTGGCCGCCAGGCCGGTCGCCGCGATGACCAGACCGATGACCGCGGCCAGCGCTCCGCGCTGAATGTGCGCGCTCCCCCACGGTTTGAACCGTGAGGCCGAGAAGATCACCGCGGCATCGGCGATGTCCTCGACGATGCCCGACGCGGCCGGGCCGACAGGGACCGGTTGCAATGCCAACAGGTCACCGTCGGCGACGCCGACGGTGTCGAGGGTGGCGTCCAGGCTGAACGGCGCGCCTCCGATGGGTGCAAGGCTGAGGCGACCACGGGTCGCCGCGTGCTCACCGGCATCGAGATCGTCGTCTTTGCCGAATGGGACGACCAAACGTTGCACTGCCGGCAGAATTTCGCGTAGCGGCAATTCCGCCGGCAGTGCCATTTCCGTCAGCCGGCTCTCGGCGAGGATGGCGACCCGCACGATCGGCATGACCGTGCCGGTCATCACCGGAGCCTCAGGTATTCGCGGGACATTGGTTCACTTTCTCGTCGTGGTTTTTCTCTTCAGTGGACTAGTTGACACGGGCGGTGAAGTCGCGGGACAACCTGTGTTCGGGAAACCATTGGCCATCGGGCAATTCGGCGGTCAGCTGTTCGACGGCCACGGCGATCGCGAACGGCGTCCCCGGCCGAAACGTCGAGACCCATTCGCCGTCGAAGGCGCGAGACGGGCTGACCAGTACCCGTCCGACCATGGTGTCCACGATGCTCATCCCGACTTCGGTGGTGGCGTGTTGTCCGTGATGGCGGCAGCCGGCGACGATTTCGACGTAGCTGCGCGGGCCGGTGAAGACCGACTCCACTACCGGACGCGCCGATTCCGGGATGCTCAGGTAGTCAACGACTTCGGCTACCGATGTGCCGGCGCGTAGCCGCTCGTCAGCGCGGGCGCCGACGCGAGCCGGCAGAGTGAACTCGTCGAACCGCGCGGGTGGCCGGCCGGCCAGCCCGGCGCCGAGGACCGGAACCAGCGCCCGCGGGTCGTGGATAGCCATCGCCGTGAACGTGACAAGCTGCGCGTTGCGCAGCGCGACTACGGTAGCGTCGGCGCGCCGGGCGACGATCCCGCGCAGCAGCTCGTTATCGCCCGCGGCTCCCGGGCCAACGTAGCGCAAATCCAGCCAGCGGTCCGGAAAGCACACCACCCGAATCCAGTCGGCGACCGCCGGGTTGATGGCGCCGTCCACCGAGATCATGCCCATCCGAGTCAGTTCGGCGGCCTGACCACTCATGAACGCGGCCCGCTGCGCAGCGTCGTAGTAGGGCGTGGTAACGGCCAGCACCCACGGGAACGTACCTGCTCCAATGGTTTCGGCGATGAACCAGGCCTGGTCGACGGTCAGCTCGACGGCGTTGGGCTCAGCGCCCATCTACGCTGATCACGGTCATCCGCCCCATTTGGCGCCTTCGGCTTGGTCGCGGGCATACATCGACAAGGTGTTGTTCTCATGGGTGCCGGCCATCGCATGATAGGCGCGCACCAGCTCGCTGGCGGCCTGATTCCACTGGGTCTGCCACAGCTGATAGCGCATCCCGGTATCGCCCTGCCAGGCACTCGACAACGCGGCCTGCTCACTGGCGATATCCGCCCCCAAGCTCTGCAGCGTGCCCGCATACCCGGTCATGTCAGCGGCATGGGCCAACATCGCCGGGTAGTTGTACATAATCTGCGACATCACAAACCCTTTCCTCGGATTGGCAGCTCAGAAGCCGGTGTAGGTGGACGCCGCCGCGGCATCGGCGGCCACATAGGTGCCCGCCGCGTCACCGAGGTTGGCCTGGGCGATATCCAGCAATGCGTTGATCTTGGCCGCCGCCTCCACGAAGCGGGCGTGGGCGGCCTGAAACGCCGCCGAGGCCTCCCCAACGTGAAAAGCCTGCGCCGAGAGCGCCTCTTGTTCGGCCTGACCGATCGTGCTGCGCATCAACGCCGCCTTGGCCGAAAACGCCGACTGCGACGCCACCAACTGCGGAATATGCGCATCCAACATACTCATAATGACTCCTTCCCAAAGTGATTCCTGTTCAATGTCATTGGCACCGCTTGCTCAGCTACGATCTCCCCCTCCCACCTCGTCGACCCGGTCGTGGTCCCACGTGCCCGGC
>JAFAQO010000026.1 GCA_019246375.1 Mycobacterium sp.
TGGCATCGGTATCGCGTCTGCCATCGTGCCGGCGTACATCGCGGAGATATCACCACCACGCATCCGCGGCCGGCTTGGCTCGCTGCAGCAGCTTGCCATCGTTTCGGGCATCTTCCTGGCGCTGGCGGTCGACTTGCTGCCGTTTCATCTTGCAGGTGGTTTAAAAGGGGAACTGTGGCTAGGGCTGCCGGGCTGGCGTTGGACATTCCTCGCCGAGGCGATTCCGGCGCTGCTCTACGGCGCGCTGGCCTTCACTATCCCCGAGTCACCGCGTCACCTTATTGCCGCGCAACGTATTCCAGAGGCCCGTCGAGTGCTATCGATGCTGCTCGATGAACGCAACGTGGAGATGACCGTGAACCGGATCTCCGAGACGCTCAGGCGCGAACATCCACCGTCATGGCATGATCTCCGCAAGCCGACCGGCGGCATGCACGGCATCGTGTGGGTGGGCATCGGATTGGCGGTGTTCCAGCAGTTCTGCGGTATCACCGTGATCTTCTACTACGGAAATGCGCTGTGGCGGGCGGTGGGATTCGGCGAGACCTCGTCGTTTTTCATCGCTCTGATCACTTCCGTGGTCAACGTTTTGATCACCTTGATCGCCCTCGCGTTGATCGACAAGGTGGGCCGCAGACCACTGCTGCTGGCAGGGTCGGCGGGCATGGCGTTGATGCTGGCTACGATGACCATCGTCTTTGCCAGTGCCCCCACCGCGCACGGCAAGCCGATCTTGCACGGCGCGTCCGGACCGATTGCGCTGATTGCCGCCAATGTCTTCGTCATCGCGTTCGCCGTCTCATGGGGCCCGATAGTGTGGGTGCTGCTGGGCGAGATCTTCCCCAATCGCATCCGCGCCGCCGGGGTCGGTCTGGCGGTCGCCGGCCAGTGGGTGGCCAACTTCACGATCGCATTTTCCTTCCCGGCACTGCGGCACATGCTCGGCTTCGCTTACAGCTTTTACACGCTGTGTGCGGTCCTATCTTTTGGGTTCGTGTGGCGATGGGTCCGCGAGACCAAAGGTGTTCAGCTGGAGGATATGCACGCCGAGGCCCCACAAGCGGCCGGTACCGCTGAGCGTGGGGCCGAATGAAACTGCCGTGACTTTGCTGGCCGGCACGTGGAACAATCGCTGCCCGTGAAGACCTTTGAGGATCTGTTCGCCCAACTCGGTGACCGCGCCCGTACCAGGCCGGCCGGCAGCAGCACCGTGGCCGCGCTCGACGGCGGGATTCATGCGTTGGGCAAGAAGATCCTCGAGGAGGCCGGCGAAGTGTGGCTTGCCGCCGAACATGAATCCGACGAGGCGCTGGCCGAGGAAATCAGCCAGTTGCTGTACTGGACGCAGGTGCTGATGATTTCGCGCGGCCTCACGCTCGACGACGTATATCGGAAGCTGTGATGCTGCGCGTCGCGGTACCTAACAAGGGAGCGCTGAGCGAGCCGGCCGCCGAGATCCTCGCCGAGGCGGGATACCGCCGCCGCGGCGACGCCAAGGACCTCACCGTCATCGACCCCGTCAACAACGTCGAGTTCTTCTTCCTGCGGCCCAAAGACATTGCCGTCTATGTAGGATCGGGCGAGCTCGACTTCGGGATCACCGGGCGCGACCTCGCCCTCGAGTCAGACGCGCCCGTGCGGGAACGCCTGGCGCTGGGCTTCGGGTCGTCGAGCTTCCGTTACGCTGCTCCCGCCGGACGCACCTGGACCACCGCAGACCTGGCCGGACGGCGGATCGCCACCGCTTATCCCAACCTGGTGCGAAACGATCTGGCGGCCAAGGGGATTGAGGCCACCGTCATCCGACTCGACGGTGCCGTGGAGATATCGGTGCAACTGGGGGTGGCTGATGCCATCGCCGACGTCGTTGGATCCGGTCGCACCCTCGGCGTGCACAACTTGGTGGCTTTCGGTGAGCCGCTATGTGATTCGGAGGCCGTGCTGATAGAGCGCGACGGGGCCGACGAACCGGATACCGGCCAGGCCGGCATCGCGCGGGACCAGCTGGTGGCCCGGGTGCAAGGCGTCGTGTTCGGCCAGCAGTACCTGATGCTGGACTACGACTGCCCCCGCGCGGTGCTCGACGAAGCCGCCGCGGTCACGCCGGGGCTGGAGTCGCCGACCATCGCCCCGCTCGCCGACCCCGATTGGGTGGCGGTTCGGGCGTTGGTGCCCCGCCGCGACGTCAATGCGATCATGGATGAGCTCGCCGTCATCGGGGCCAAGGCAATTCTGGCCTCAGACATCAGGTTCTGCCGGTTTTGAATCGCCCGGCCGGTGCGGAGCTGTGTTAGCGTCCGGGCTGAAGCTGATTTGCCCGGCTCGCCGATTCCCAGGAGGGTCGCCGTGACGCATGCCCTTGTCCTGCTGCTTGCTCTGTTGATCGGTGTAATCGCCGGTTTGCGCTCCCTGACGGCTCCTGCCGTGGTCTCCTGGGCCGCGTTTCTGAAATGGATCAACCTAAATGGAACGTGGGCGGCCTGGATGGGCTATCTGGTAACTGTCGTCATCCTCACCATCCTCGCGGTAGGCGAACTGGTCGCCGATAAACTTCCCAAGACACCGAGCCGTACCATGCCGCCGTCGTTCATTTTCCGGATCGTCGCGGGCGGCTTTGCCGGCGCTGTCCTCGGGACCGCGTGGGGCTACACCTGGGGCGGACTGGGCGCCGGTGTCATCGGCGCCGTGCTGGGCACCCTCGGCGGCTATGAGGCCCGCACCAGGCTCGTCGCTGCGCACGAGGGCCACGACTTGCCGGTCGCGCTGCTCGAAGACGCGGTTGCGGTCCTGGGTGGGTTCGCGGTTGCCGCGGCGGTTGCCGCTTTGTGACAGAGCCTTTCGACGGAGTTCATGCCGCGGGGTCGGCCGTCTGCAAAACAGCGTCGGCGCCGCCCTCGTCCGGATGGTCCGGCCAGCCAGGGTAGGGCGGCGGCGTTCCACCGAACACCGGGCAGTGCGCCTGATGCGGGCACCAGTCGCACAGCCGCGACGGGTGGGGCCGGAAATCGCCGGTCGCGCCTGCCAATTGGATCGCTCGCCAGATCGCTGCCAACGTCTTTTCGAACCGCAGCAGCTCGTCATGGTCGGGGGAGTAGTCGAGCAGCTGACCGTCTGCCAGGTAGATGAGCCGCAGCCTTGTCGGCAGCACGCCGCGCGAACGCAGCAGCGCCACCGCGTAGAACTTCATCTGAAACAGCGCCTTGAACTCGGCCAGGGCCCGAGCGGCCGGCGGCGCCTTACCGGTTTTGTAGTCCACTACCCGTAGCTCGCCCGTAGGGGCGACGTCGATCCGGTCGATGAAGCCGCGCAGCAGTGTGCCGTCGGCCAGTTCCACCTCGACCCGCTGCTCGCAGCTTTGCGGATCGAACCGGGTGGGATCTTCCAGCCGGTAATAGCCGGACAGCAACGCGCGCGCCTCCTCGAGCAGCTCGATTCGCTGCGCAGTGTCGAGTTCCGCGGCCAGCTCGGGCTCCTCGCCGATCACCCGTTCCCAGGCTGGCTCGACGAGCGCGCTGGCGGTGTCCGGGCCACGTTGCGGCGCGGGTAAGCCGTACAGCTGCTCGAGCGCGGCGTGCACCAACGATCCGCGTAGCTGCGCGGTCGACGGCGGCTCCGGTAGCCGGTCGATCGCCCGAAACCGGTAGAGCAGCGGGCACTGTTTGAAGTCCGCCGCTCTCGACGGTGACAACGCGGGCCGCCACCTGGCTCGATCGCCCTGCTCGCGCGTCACCGGGCTGGATGCATCCGGGCCGTCGCGCATGGCAGCAGCCTAGGAGCCGGCACCGACAACCCCGGGCATCGGCGTCGGCGCGTCTGCTGGCAGGCTTGACGAATATGTCCAGGACCGGCCGATTCGCTGTCGGTGATCGTGTGCAGCTCACCGATACGAAGGGCCGCCACTACACGATGTTGCTCACGGCCGGCAGCGAGTTCCACACACATCGAGGTGCGATCGCGCACGACGCGGTGATCGGCCTGCCGGAGGGCAGCGTAGTCAAATCGACCAACGGCGACCCGTTTCTGGTGCTGCGCCCACTTCTGGTCGACTACGTGATGTCGATGCCCCGCGGGGCCCAAGTGGTCTATCCGAAGGACGCCGCCCAGATCGTGCACGAGGGCGACATCTTCCCGGGCGCGCGGGTGCTGGAGGCCGGCGCCGGATCGGGTGCACTGACCTGCTCACTGCTTCGCGCGGTGGGCCCGGACGGCGAAGTGATTTCGTATGAGCTGCGTGCCGACCATGCCGAACACGCCCGCCGCAATGTGGAGGCGTTCTTCGGCCGTTCACCGGACAACTGGCGGCTGACCATCAGCGATCTCACGGACTGCGACCTGCCCGACGGGTCGGTGGACCGGGCGGTGCTCGACATGCTGGCGCCCTGGGAGGTGCTGGACTCGGTGTCGAGGCTGACGGTCCCCGGTGGTGTGCTGGTGATCTACGTGGCCACCGTCACCCAACTGTCGCGCGCGGTCGAGGCCTTGCGGGCGCAGCAGTGCTGGACCGAGCCGCGGTCCTGGGAGACATTGCAACGTGGTTGGAACGTTGTGGGTCTCGCGGTGCGGCCGCAGCATTCGATGCGCGGACACACGGCGTTCCTGATCTTCACGCGACGGCTCGCGCCCGGCGTCGTTGCTCCCGTGCCGTTGGGTCGCAAGCGCGAAGGCCGCGACGGCTAGTGGCGATCGCAAGCGCGGCGTAGCCGGGCGCGGCCGGTCGCCACCATCGGTCTAGTGGCGATCGCAAGCGCGGCGTAGCCGGGCGCGGCGGGTCGCCTAGGCGAGATCCTCGCTGCGCACCAGGGAGCGACGCACGGACAACAGCTCGAGCTCGGGATGTGCGGCCACCAACCGCTCGGCGGCGTCCAGGACGTCGACGGCGTGGCCGCGGTCGCCGGACACCGTGGCGACGCCGATGCCCGCTCGCCGGTGCAGGTCGTGCGAATCCGTCTCGGCCGCCGACACGCTGAACTTGCG
>JAFAQO010000027.1 GCA_019246375.1 Mycobacterium sp.
GCGACTACCCGGTCGGCAACGTCCAGATCGCCGCCCAGCTCGACAGCTTCAGCCGGGGCAGCCGTCACGCGCCCGCCGGCGAGCCGGGTGAACAACAGGCCATCGAGCCGAATCGTCGAGGTCGGCTCTCGTCCGCCGAAGTCGTTGACCACCTGGCCACGGCCGTCCACGACCACATGGATGGTCCGCGCCAGTGGACCGGTCAACTCCAAGACGATCCGCGACCCGTCGGGCGCTTTGCCGAGCTTGCCGACGACATATCCCATGCTGGCCGCCATCTCGTCGATCGCCAGTCGCGAATCCGGGCCGCTTAGCTCCGCGTCGGCTGCCGGCCGGCCTATCGCGTCGCGGACGTCGTGCTCGTGCATCCAGGTGTCGAAGACCCGTATCCGCATGAACCGGCCGTAGCTGTCCGAGCCGGCCGGCGTCCGGGTCACCGCGTTCCAGTCGCCCTCGGACATGTCGGTCAGCAGCTCGCGGCGATCCTTGGTCACCGCCAGGAACCGCTCGCGCAGCTCGGCGCCCGGTATCCCGCTGAGCTGACGCACCCAGCATTCGTTCATCGCGCCGGAATCGTTGCGCACATGCTCCAGTGCTGACACGTCGACATCGGGGGCCGGTGTGGCGATCCCCTGCAGCACCGACTCGGTGCCGATGATGTGCGACACGACGGCATGCACGTTCCAGCCGGGCAGCGGTGTCGGTAGCTGCCACTGCTCATCGGTCAGCCCGGTCGTTAGCCGGTCGAGAGCGTCCCACGAAGCGAACAAACCCGACAGCACATCGGACTTGTCGAGTTCGGTGACGGGGCGATGGGGGCTAACCACGCAGGTGATGCTAGACCGGCCTCAGCCGGCGGCGATCATCGCCACGGACAGCAACGCCAGCAGCAAGCCGACCAATTGCCGGCCGGTAACGCGCTCGCCCAGTACGACGACTGCCAACACCACTGTGGCCGCGGGATACAGCGAGATTACGACGCTGGCCAGCGACAGCAGCGCCGCATGGAGGGCCAGCAGCATGGCGACGTTAGCTGAGACATCCAGCACGGCCGCGGTCAGCGCCAGCCGCAGCGGTGTCCCGGTCGGCAGCCGCAGGTTGCGGCTGACCGCGGCCACGGCAACGAGCAGTCCGGTGGCCGCAGTCCGCGCGAACAACAGGGGCCACAACCTGGACTCGACCGGCGCCTGATGGATGAGGACGAAATTCAGCCCGAACGCCACTCCGGAGCCGATCGTCAGCCACGCCACCATCATGGTGAATCGGTGCGGCCCGTCCCGGTCGGTGGCGTCGCGACCGATCAGTACCACCGCGACCAGCGCCATCACGATGCCCACCGCCGGCAACGGGCCGGGCCGGTCCCCCATGACAACGCCGACCGTGACCGGTACGCCGGCGGTCAGCATCGCCGCCAGCGGCGAGACCACTGAGATTGGCCCGGCGCCGAGCGCCGCATATAGCCACCACACGCCGCATGCCTGGCTGAGCCCGCCCAGCGAACCCCACAGTGCGGCGCCGGCCGAAATCGGCCCGCCAACCACCGTCGCCACCGCACCCAGCAGCACCATCGCGACCGGGTAAGACACCAGCACCACCCGAAGGGCCGCCACCCGCCGCGACGCGACACCGCCGACGAAGTCGCTGACCCCGAAACCGATTGCCGACGTCAGCGCGAGCACGACCCCGATCAGGTCATGCCCTTGACGCGTCGACCAAGCTCGCGAACCACTTCGCGTTGGGCGTCTCGACGTGCCATGTCCTGACGTTTGTCCCGGGCCTGTTTACCACGCGCCAGCGCGAGTTCGACCTTGACCTTGCCACCGGAAAAGTACAGCGACAACGGAACCAACGTGAAGTTGCCGTCGCGGAGTTTTCCGACCAGCGAGTCGATCTGGCCGCGGTGCAACAGCAGCTTGCGATTACGCCGCGGAGCATGATTGGTCCAGGTGCCATGGTGATACTCCGGAATGTGCATGTTGCGTAACCACACTTCGCCGTCGTCGACGGTAGCGAAAGCATCGACCAGAGACGCATGCCCTTCCCGCAGGCTTTTCACCTCGGTGCCTACCAGCGCCACCCCCGCCTCGAAAATCTCGATGATCGAATAGTTATGCCGGGCTTTGCGATTGGTGGCGATGACTTGCCTACCGTCGCCTTTTTTGGCCGCTGGTTTCTTGGCCACAACTACCGCCGTATGTACACACGCAGGGTTGCATACGCCGTGATGCCGGCCATCGCCACGCCGACAAAAAACAGCCAGGGCGAGATGTAGAGGATGTCTGCGTAGTCGACCCGCGATATCAGGTTGGCTTGGTAGAACTGGCTGAGCGCGTTGTCGAGGAACATCGCGCGCACCAGGATCAAGCCGACGACGGCGATGATGACGCCGATGGTGGCGGCCAGCATCGCCTCGAGCAGGAAGGGCAATTGCGTATACCAGCGGCTGGCGCCGACCAACCGCATGATGCCGATCTCGGTCCGACGGGTGTAGGCCGCGACCTGGACCATGTTGGCGATCAACAAGATTGCACCAATCGCCTGGACCACTGCGACCGCGAACGCGGCACTACTCAAACCGTTCAGCACCGCGAATAGCCGGTCGATCAGATCCTTCTCGTTGAGCACATGGTCCACTCCGGGTTGGCCCTGCATGGCGGCATCGAAGTCTTTGTGCTCTTCGGGGTTTTCCAGCTTGACGATGAATGACGCCGGGAACGAATCTTTTCCGGCAACATCTTTGAACTGCGGGAATTTGCGGATAGCGTCCGCGTAGGCGTCGTCGCGGTTGAGGAACCGCACCGATTTGACGTCGTTTCGCGCTTCGATTTTCTCGCGCAGCGCCTTGCACGCATTGGCGCCGCAGGTGGGGTCGTTGGCCGAGACGTCGTTGTTCAAGAACACCTGCGATTCGACCCGGTCCAGGTAGATGGCGCGGGAGTTGTCAGCCAACCGGACCACCAGCAAACCACCGCCGAATAGACCGATCGAGATGGCGGTGGTCAGGATCATCGCAATGGTCATGGTGACATTGCGCCGAAACCCGGTGAGGACCTCGTTGAGTAGGAAACCGAAGCGCACTTAGCGATCCATCCCGTAGACGCCGCGCTGCTCGTCTCGTACCAAACGGCCCAGCGACAGCTCGACGACGCGCTGCCGCATCGAGTCGACGATGTGATAGTCGTGCGTTGCCATCACCACCGTGGTCCCGGTGCGGTTAATCCGCTCCAGCAGATCCATGATGTCGTTGCTGGTCTCCGGGTCGAGGTTGCCGGTGGGCTCGTCGGCCAACAGCACCAGCGGCCGGTTGACGAAGGCGCGCGCGATCGCGACCCGCTGCTGCTCGCCACCGGAGAGCTCATTCGGCAGCCGGTTGGCCTTGCCGGACAAACCGACCATCTCCAGTACCTCAGGCACTACGCGGTTGATTACGTCGCGGCGCTTGCCGATGACCTCCAACGCGAAGGCGACGTTTTCGAACACCGTCTTCTGCTCGAGGAGCCGGAAGTCCTGGAAGACACAGCCGATCACCTGTCGCAGGCTGGGGATGTGGCGGCCGGGCAGCTTGTTCACGTGAAACTTCGAGACGCGGACATCACCGGTCGTCGGCTTCTCCGCGGCCAGCAGCAGCTGCATAAACGTCGACTTCCCCGAGCCGGACGGGCCGATCAGGAAGACGAACTCACCCTTGTCGATTTTGACGTTGATGTTGTCCAACGCCGGACGCGCCGATGATTTGTACTGCTTGCTGACATGGTCGAGGGTGATCATCACGGCACGCCAGTGTAGCGGCGAGCCTCGGCCAGGCAGATCAGCCCGGTGGGAGGCCGGGCAACGGGGCCGGTCCTGGTGGCGGTGTCGTCGGCGTCGTTGGGCCGGGACCGACGGGCGGCGGTAGGGGCGGTAGGACGGGCAGTTGGAACAGCGGCGGCGGCGAGGTC
>JAFAQO010000065.1 GCA_019246375.1 Mycobacterium sp.
CGGGTGGTTGCGCCGCAGCCTGCTGGGCTCGGTCAGTTCGAATCTGGTGCGGCATGCGCACTGCCCGGTCGCCGTCATCCATGACCGCGACTCGTCCGGTCAACCGGGCGGTCCGGTGGTGGTCGGCATGGACGGTTCGCCGGTCTCCGAGACCGCGACGGCGGTGGCTTTCGCGGAAGCGTCATTCCGTGGCGCAGAACTCGTCGCCGTACATGCGTGGCACGACGTCAATGTGTTCGACGTTCCCGGCGTTGACTTTTCGACCATGCACTCCGAAGGCGAGCTGGTGCTGGCGGAGCGGCTGGCGGGCTGGCAGGAGCGCTATCCCGACGTCAAGGTGCGTCGGGTGGTCGTATGTGACCGGCCGGCCGATCAACTGATCGACCAGTCACATTCGGCACAGTTGGTTGTGGTCGGTAGCCACGGGCGGGGCGGTTTCGCCGGGATGCTGCTGGGTTCGGTGAGTGTGGCGGTGGTGCAGTCGGTGCGTACGCCGGTGATCGTGGCACGCGCCGGGCGCTGACGGCCGGGCTCCTCCTCGGCCGTTCCGGCCGCGTCGTCGCCGGAGGCTATTTGGCGAATAGCAGCACAGAGTCCTGGCTGAGCGCAACCAGGCGCGCAACGGCTTTTTGGATACCGTTGGCCAGCTGCTCGACCGCGGGCGCGGCATCGTAATCGGCGGTAATACCGAAGACCAGATCATCGGCGTAGCTCAGCACCGCGACTCCGGTGCGCAACCGCAGCGCGATCGGCGGAATCGGCAGCAGGCGCTCGACCTTGCGGCCCATCATGTGCAACGGTCGTCGGGGTCCCGGCACATTGGTTGCCAGCGTCACGATGCCGCGCTGCGGCAGCCGGGTTAACAGCCGAATCATCCAGGAAGCCAAGATAAATGGCATGTAATTGGCCGCTGACATGAACATGCTGCCGGCTTGCCGCTGCCCACCCTGCTTGGCGCGGGTCAACCTGCTGTGCACGGTACGTAACTGCTCGATCGGGTCGTGCTGTTCGACAGGCAGATACGGCAGCATGACCGAGACGTGATTGCCCAGCTTGTCGCCCGCGCCGGGCGATCGCACCGATACCGGCACCAGGGTGCGTAGTGAGTCGGCGCGTGGCTGCTCGCCGCGGTGCAGCAACACCGATCGAAAGCCTGCGGTGATCGCCGCGAGCGCAACGTCATTGATCGTGACGTTGAACTTCTGGCATACCTGTTCGACGTCGGCGAGGGGGACTCGCACGGCGCGATAACGCCGCATCGTGGTGACTGGGCCTACCAGCGACGAGACGGCGGCCGGCCGGATCAAGCCGGCCGCAATTTCCGCTGCACCGGTAAGCGTGCGTGTAGTGGCATCAGTGACGGCGGTTGCCGCCCGCCAGATATCATTGGCCCGGCTGCGCGGAGTGACATTCGGCACCGGCCGCAGATATGGACGTGGTCCGGTTGCCTCTTTGATGCGGCCCGGTGGCGCGAACACGTCGCCCTCGATCTCGTCGCACAGCCGGGTCAGGATCCGGGTCGCCGAGATGCCGTCGGCCATGCAGTGATGGATCTTCATCAAGACCGCCCAGCGGTTGTCCTTCAAGCCCTCGATGACCCAGCATTGCCACAGCGGGTGATCGCGGTCCAGACGGCGCTCCAACACGTCGGCGACTACCCGGTACAGTTCGGCGTCGTCGCCAGGCCGCGGAAGTGCCACCCGTCGCACGTGACGGTTCAGGTCGAAGTAAGGATCCTTGACCCACTTAGGAGCGCCGACATCGAGGGGTTGGCTCCGTAGCACCTGGGTGCACCGCGGTACAGCGAGAATCCGTTCTGCCAGTTTGCTTTTGAACTCACTGTAGCTGGGAGCGGGGCCGTCGATCAGGGCGATCCCGCCGATCGCCAAGCTCACGTGTCGATCCGAATCTTCGGCCATGAGGAAACCCGCATCGAGATTTTGAGTTGCTCCAAGACCCAGTCACCCCATTCGCCCCGTGAACTCGTTTGAGTATTCCGCTGCACTGGAGGCCAGAGGTGGCTGCGAGATTAAATCGTGTAAACAACTCTGGTCGAGAGTGTGGCATGCCCTCCGCGGGCCTTCGGTAAGTTTCCGGAGTTCTCCGACCCCGACTCAGTTATCGAACACACATTCGATACACTGGGTCGCGTGGGCTGGAGCAACGGGCCGCCGAGCTGGGCGGAGATGGAGCGGGTGCTCAACGGCAAGCCGCGCCGCTCCGGCATGCCATTGGCAGGGGAGCCGGTGGATGACGGCCCCTGGTCCCGCAAGCGCGGGAGGTATGAGCCGCCGGGCGGGGAACCGACGATCCGCTCGTCCGTCCCGTATGCCGAGTTGCATGCGCATTCGGCGTACAGCTTCCTCGACGGGGCCAGCACACCGGAAGAGCTGGTCGAAGAGGCGGCGAGGTTGGATCTGCAGGCTATCGCGCTGACCGATCACAACGGGCTCTACGGTGCGGTGCGGTTCGCCGAGGCGGCCGCGGAATTGGACGTGCGTACTGTATTCGGCGCCGAACTGTCGCTAGGGTCCGGCGCGCGCACCGACGAGCCTGATCCACCCGGGCCGCATCTGCTGGTTCTGGCCCGTGGCCCGGAAGGCTATCGGCGGTTGTCGCGGCAGCTGGCTGCGGCGCATCTGGCCGGCGGCGAAAAAGGTAAGCCCCGCTTCGACATCGACGCGCTGACCGACGCGGCGG
>JAFAQO010000066.1 GCA_019246375.1 Mycobacterium sp.
TTCGCCGGAGTCCTACACCGGGACCGAGCTCGAGTACGCCCGTGACGTGTGCAATGCCGTCGCTGAGATCATTCGTCCGACGCCGGACAACCCGATCATCTTCAACCTGCCTGCGACCGTCGAGATGGCAACGCCCAACGTCTACGCCGACTCGATCGAGTGGATGAGCCGCAACCTGGCCAACCGGGAGTCCGTCATCCTGAGCCTGCATCCGCACAACGACCGCGGAACCGCCGTTGCCGCAGCCGAATTGGGCTATCAGGCCGGTGCGGACCGGATCGAGGGCTGCTTGTTCGGCAATGGTGAACGCACCGGGAACGTGTGCCTGGTCACCCTGGGGCTGAACCTGTTCTCCCGCGGTGTCGACCCGCAGATCGACTTCTCCAACATCGACGAGATCCGTCGCACGGTGGAGTACTGCAACCAGTTGCCCGTGCCCGAACGTCATCCGTACGGTGGCGATCTGGTGTACACCGCGTTCTCCGGCAGCCATCAGGACGCCATCAACAAAGGCTTGGACGAGATGAAAGTGGCCGCCGACGAAGCCGACAGCGATGTGGACGACATGCTGTGGCAGGTGCCGTACCTGCCGATCGACCCGCGCGATGTCGGCCGCACCTACGAGGCGGTGATCCGGGTCAACTCGCAGTCCGGCAAGGGCGGGGTGGCCTACATCATGAAGGCCGATCATGGCCTGGCCCTGCCGCGGCGGCTGCAAATCGAATTCAGCCAGGTAATCCAGAAGATCGCCGACGGCGAGGGTGGTGAGGTTTCGCCCAAGGAAATGTGGGACGCGTTCGCCGAGGAGTATTTGGCGCCCGTGCAGCCGCTGGAGCGGATGAAGCAACGGGTGGACGCGGCCGAAGAGGACAGCGGAACGACCAGCATCGTCGCGACTGTCAAGATCAACGGGGTGGAGACGGAGATCAGCGGCTCCGGAAACGGGCCGGTTGCGGCATTTGTCGACGCGCTAGGTCATGTCGGCTTCGATGTGGCGGTGCTGGACTATTCCGAGCACGCCATGAGCGCCGGCGAGGAGGCCCAGGCGGCGGCATACGTCGAGGCGTCGGTAGCCAGGACGACCGCGAGCGCGGCACAGTCGGGCGAAGCGGGTCATGCTCAAGAAGGGGAGCGCCGCACCGTCTGGGGCGTGGGCATTGCGCCGTCGATCACCACCGCGTCGCTGCGTGCGGTCGTGTCGGCGGTGAACCGGGCATCCCGGTAGGCGGCTGTCAGAGCCGCGCGACGATGCGCGCCGTGGAGCGGCGCGAGGAGGAGCCATCAGAACAACGCGAACTGCTGGTCGACGGCGGGTTCGGTGAATTCCTCGATGCTGGTCCCGCCGACGACACCGCTGACGGAGTTCATGAAGTGCACGTCGGAGACCATCGGCACATCCAGCTCACGGGCCAGATAACCCTTGCCGTGCTCGGGACGCGTCTCGTTGCAGATCACCAGCGAGGTTTCCCGGTCGACGGCGTCGCTATAGGCCAGCCCGGCGTGCAGGATCCGCTCGACCAGTTCCTCGTGCGTGCGCCTGACCTCTGCGGCCAGCGCCACCCGCATGCCCTGCACCAGCGGCCTGCCCCGGACATACCGCCCCGGGTTGACGTAGGGACAGGGCATCCGCGACGCCAGCACCTTCAGTGGCCGCAGTTGGTCGTGGGTGATCCGGCCGTTCGGCCACCGGCGGCGGGTAACCGGCCGTACCGGTAGCCAGACGTCGCGTTCGCGGGCCCGCTCGAGGGCCGCTGCCAGCATCCGTGACAACACGGCGGCGTCGTCGAACGCGTCGTGCGGCCGCAGCTGAGTCACGCCCCAGTGCGCCGCCAGCGTCTCCAGCCGCAGATTCTCGACATCCAGTTCCAGCCGCCGGGCGAGCTCGACCGTGCACATGACGGTGTCGACCGGCAGTTCGGCGTCGGCCGTCTCAGCCTCGGCGGCGAGGAAAGCGTAATCGAAGGCGACGTTGTGCGCGACCAGCGTGCGGCCACGCAGCACCTCGAAAACGTCACTCGCGATGTCGGCGAACTGCGGTTGGTCTTCGAGCATGGCTGCGGTCAGGCCGTGCACGTGAGTGGGGCCAGGATCCACGCCGGGGTTCAGCAGGCTAACGACCGACTGCTGGACGCGTCCGTCGGCGTCGAGGGCCAGCGCTGCGAGGCTGATGATCCGGGCGTCGCCCGGTCGAAAGCCCGACGTCTCGACGTCGATGACGGCCCAGCCCGCGCCGGGATCGGCGGCCGGCCGGCCCCAGCCTGTCCCCATGGACTGAAGGATGGCACGCCGAACCGACATCACCGGCTCGCTGCGCATCGTGTCGTGAACTTAACTCGATGAGGCCGACCCGCTGCGCCCGGCGCAAGCGCCGCGCTTGCGATCGCCCTTAACTCGATGAGGCCGACCCGCTGCGCCCGGCGCAAGCGCCGCGCTTGCGATCGCCCTAAACTGCGCGGGTGATTACCACCCGTGGACGCTTTGCCCTCGCCGCCGGAGCGAGTGCGCGGTGGGCGTCGCGGGTGAGCGGTCGCGGCGCCGGAGCGATGATCGGCGGATTGGTCGCGATGGCACTGGACCGCTCAATTCTGCGTCAGCTCGGCACCGGCCGGCGCACTGTCGTCGTCACCGGCACTAACGGCAAGTCCACCACCACCCGGATGACCGCGGCAGCACTGACCACGTTGGGAGCGGTGGCTACCAATGCCGAAGGCGCCAACATGGACGCCGGTCTGGTGGCCGCGCTGGCCGTTGACCGGGACGCGGGACTGGCGGCCCTGGAGGTCGACGAGATGCACGTGCCGCATGTGTTAGATGCGGTAGAGGCGGCTGTCATCATCCTCCTCAACCTGTCGCGCGACCAGCTGGACCGGGTCGGCGAGATCAACGTCATCGAACGCGCGCTGCGGGCCGGGCTGGCGGAGCACCCCGAGGCGGTGGTGATCGGCAACTGCGACGACGTGCTGATGACCTCGGCTGCCTACGACAGCCCCAACGTGGTGTGGGTGGCCGCGGGCGGCGCGTGGTCGAACGACTCCGTCAGCTGCCCACGCAGTGGTGAGGTCATCGTTCGTGATAAGACGCACTGGTATTCAACCGGCACGGACTTCAAGCGGCCCAGCCCGCATTGGTGGTTCGATGACGGCACCCTCTACGGGCCCGACGGGTTGGCGTTGCCGATGCGGCTGAGGCTGCCCGGCTCGGTGAATCGCGGCAATGCCGCTCAGGCCGTAGCGGCCGCCGTCGCCTTGGGCGCAGACCCGGAAGCCGCAGTGGCGGCGGTCTCCACGGTCGACGAGGTTGCCGGCCGCTACCGGACCGTGCGGATCGGCCAGCATGAAGCGCGGATCCTGCTGGCCAAGAATCCCGCCGGCTGGCAAGAGGCGCTATCGATGGTCGACAAGCACACGGCGGGCGTAGTGATCTCGGTCAACGGGCGGGTGCCCGACGGCGAGGACCTGTCCTGGCTCTGGGACGTGCGGTTCGAGCACTTCGAAAATGTTCCGGTGGTAGCTGCGGGTGAGCGTGGCACCGACTTGGCGGTGCGCTTGGGGTACGCCGGAGTGCAGCACACGCTGGTGCACGACACCGTGGCGGCCATCGCGTCGTGCCCGCCGGGACGGGTCGAGGTCGTCGCCAACTACACCGCGTTCCTACAGCTGCAGCGAGCGTTGGCGCGTCATGGCTGACTCGACAGTACGGATCGGGCTGGTGTTGCCCGATGTGATGGGCACCTACGGCGACGGCGGCAACGCTTTGGTGCTGCGGCAACGGCTGCGGTTGCGGGGTATCGCCGCCGAGATTCTGGAGGTGACGCTGGCCGACCCGGTTCCGGAATCTCTGGACCTGTACACGCTGGGCGGGGCGGAGGATTACGCGCAGCGCCTGGCCACCAGGCACCTCCTTCGCTACCCGGGCCTACAGCGCGCAGCTGACCAGGGCACTCCCGTACTGGCGATCTGTGCGGCTGTCCAGGTACTGGGGCAATGGTATGAGACGTCGTCCGGGGAACGGGTCGATGGTGTGGGCCTGCTGGATGCGACCACCTCTCCGCAACATGCGCGCACTATCGGTGAACTGGTGACAAGACCGTTGCTGGCCGGCTTGAGCCAGCGGCTTACCGGTTTCGAGAACCACCGCGGCGGAACGGTTCTGGGCTCGGCCGCCTCCCCGTTGGGCGCGGTGCAGAAGGGCGCGGGTAACCGTGCCGGCGACGGCTTTGACGGTGCGATTCAGGGCAGTGTCGTCGCCACCTATATGCATGGACCGTGTCTGGCCCGCAATCCCGAGCTGGCCGACTTCCTGCTGGCGCAAGTGGTGGGCGAGCTGGCGCCGCTGGAGCTACCCGAGGTGGAGTCATTGCGCCGCGAGCGGCTAGCGGCTCGCTAGCAAAGTTTTGGGTACGCAACGTGTCAATGAGCATGCGACGCCACCGGCATAGCGGGGCACGCAACGACACCCGGAATGCCGCTTCGGCGATGCGCCGGGACACTGCGGGTACCGCCATCGGAAATTTTATGGAGTGGTACGACTTCGGCGTCTACGGCTACATCGCGACCACGATCGCCCAGGTGTTTTATCCGGGCAATAGTGTCAGCGCGGTCCATCTCATCGCCACCTTCAGCACGCTGGCGGCGGCATATGTGGTACGGCCGCTCGGCGGGTTCGTCCTTGGTCCGCTCGGTGACCGCATCGGGCGCAAGCGGGTTTTGGTGATCACGATCCTGCTGATGACTGTGGGGACGACCATGAGCGGCTTACTGCCCGGCTATGGCACCATCGGCATTTGGGCGCCGATCCTGCTGCTCGTCGCCCGGGTCTTTCAAGGCTTGTCGACCGGCGGCGAGTTTGTCGGTGCGATGAC
>JAFAQO010000048.1 GCA_019246375.1 Mycobacterium sp.
GAGATCCTCTGCGGTTATGAGCGCTCCGCGCGATGGTTGCTATTAGGTCCCGTTGGACCGACCAGGTTGATTCGCGCGGGTCGGTGCGGCTGACGATGAGCTTCGCGCCTGCGCCCTTGACTACGGTTCCCACTGTCGTGAGCCCGAGAACCGACGCCGCGGTCGCTGTGGCCATGCGAAAAGAGTCCCGGCGCGGTATTCCGGCCTGGTCGAACTCGTCGAATTCGCGGTGAAGCGCGACGCCTGGCGCGGCGAACGGCTGCTGGGTGTCGGTACCAAGGAGCAGCGTCACGCCGTCGTTCTGGCTGATGCCAGTCTCCTCAGAGGGCTGGGCCGTTGTCGAGGGACAAATACGGCGCAATGGAATATTGCCGCTTACCGGTAAAAGTCGCCGTGTTCACCGTATGAATCAACGTTCCCCGGGCTCAATGGGTAAGGAGGGCAACTGCACTCCAGGGTCTGCGGCCCGGGTGACGCGGATCCGGCTGTGGCAGCCAGGCAACCGGGCGCATGAACATCGGCAAGCGATGGAACCGGTGGGCGGCCACAAATAGCGATTCCGCTTCCACGGTGCGCCAGCCGAGGTCTTCGAAGTAGGCCAGCCCGTTGTCGGGTGCGAACTTGAACGGCGCATTTTGCAACATGCCGGCCATCTTCTTGTTCATCATCTTCTTGAGGCCCGGACCGGCGAAGTCGAGCATCCACCAGGCGATCTCGGGTCGCTTGATTGCCTCCGAAAGCGCGACGACGTCACGGTCTTCGAGATACATCAACAGGCCCTCGGTGAGCACCAGCGCTTTCGTAGCGCCATCCAGCGCGTCGTTGAAGAAGGAGTCGCGGGCGCGCGGGTCGGCCAGGTCGACGGCAGTGCGGGTCAATTGACATCGCGGTTCCTGGTCGGCAAGCAGCTTCGACTTTTCCGCGAGCAGCTTCGGCAGATCCGCCTCCACCCAAGTGAAACCAGAGGGAAGGTCCAAACGATACGGCCGGGTGTCTAAACCGGCGGCCAAGTTCAACACCCGGTCACAGCCATCGGCGATCGCTTCGGCAATGACGTCGTCGATGATCTTGGTACGCGCGACAAGCCACCAACCATTGCGAGTCATTCGTGGAACCCTGGCGACGATAGCGCGGCCATGTGCACCGGCGAGACGTTCGGCGAGCGGATCGCTGAACAGCGCATCGGGACGTGCCGATTCGGTTGCCCGATGCAACGCCGTCCACCGGGCCGTATCGGAAACGTGGGTAATGTGCCCAGTGCCTGACATACGATGTCCCGTCGTCATGGCGGACTCCCTTCCAATTGGGCTAAAGGGACGAACACCATCCTTTTGCCGTGGGCAGGCAAACGACCAGCGTAGTCGACTACTCGTTAAGTTTGGTTATCCATGAAGCCGGGGGTAGCACGTGATTGACGTGGCGCTGCTACTAGGTCGTCCCAGAAGGACTGGACGCGCTAGTCTTCGATGCCTTGGGTAGCCGACGGCTTGCCTGCAAAGCCCAAAAATGCCTGGAAGGGCATTCGTGGATCCGAGAAAAGGGCGCGCTGGCAATCGTGGGTTGGCTCTGAGCGTCTCTACCCGTTCGACGCGATCATTGTCCCTGCCAGGAAACCCGGGCGGCCGCTGGCCCGACGGCTGACCGACGCCAGCCGAACCGTCGCGGTGGTGGAACGCAAGCTGATCGGTGGCACTTGTGTGAACCAGCGCGGTCTCGTTTGTAAAGCCTAACCCCATGAAAACCTAACGGCCGCATCGCGTGTCGCTCAGTCAGAATCAGGCCGCCCTGGCATCGTTTCCGCTATCCCACGAGAAAGCAAAGGCGAGCGGTTCGCACACACCGTGCGGCCGCCTCGCGAGGTATCCGAACGCCTGCGCATGAAAGCGGCTGAGGCAGGGGCATCTCGGTGTCGCAATATGTCGCCGACCTGCTGGCAATACCACGTTGGGTTACCGCATCTTGTCCGCGAACTTGACCAGGACAAGGAGATTCTGCAGCTGTCGATGTGAGAGCTCAAGCCTGACACCTTGTTGATATCTGGCCGGGCAGACGTGACACGTCAATAGCTGGGTATGGATGACATCGAACGCGAAGCGATTCGCTCCGAAGGACTTGACCCCGAGGACCCGGTCGTGGTGACGGCGATCGATGTTTGTCAGATAGGAGCTGTCGCTATGTTTCGGCTGCGCCGGAAGGGCTAGTAGCGGGCGATGTGCACTTTCGGAGTGCTTGCGAGTCAACCCAATGCGATGATTGCTGCCCGTGGCAGGCAACTTGGCTTCCGTGCTGAGCAAGCTCATTCCGCTCGGACTGGTCATCGCGCTCTCACCGATCACTGTCATTCCGGCGGTGCTGGTCTTACACGCCCCCCGGCCTCGGCCCGCCAGCCTCGCGTTCCTCGCCGGCTGGGTGCTGGGTCTGGCCGCGCTCACCGCGGTGTTCGTCGGGACCGCCGACCTGCTCGGCGCTCTGCAGCAGGCGCCGCCCAGGTGGGCGTCGTGGATGCGCATGGTCCTGGGGTCGGTGCTAATCGCGTTCGGCGTCTTCACCTGGCTGACTCGGCATCGCCACAGGAAGACTCCGGTCTGGTTGCGTTCGTTTTCCAAACTCACCCCCGTGCGCGCAGGGGTGACCGGGGCGGCGCTGGTGCCACTGAGACCCGAGGTGCTGATCCTGTGCGCGGTGGCCGGCTTGGCCATCGGTACCGGCGGGCTAAGCGTCGCGGGCGCCTGGACATCGGGCGCCGTCTTCGTCGTCGTCTCGGCATCGACGGTTGCCATCCCCATCTTGGCGTTTATCGGTGCCGGTGACCGCCTCGACGAGGCGCTGGAACGGGTCAAAGTCTGGATGGAAGAAAACCATGCCGCGATGATGGCGGTCATTTTGGTCGTGATCGGCTTGATCGTTCTTTACAACGGAATTCACGCTCTGTAACAGCGCAGTTTCCCGGACCTGCCCGCGGCGCGCTATGTGGGCACAGCGTCGGTGCCAATGGGAAGATTGCTGCCCGTGGCAGAAAGTTGGGGCTCCGTGCTGGCCGGGCTCATTCCGCTAGGGCTGGTCATCTCGCTCTCACCGATCACCGTTATCCCGACGGTGCTGGTGTTACAAGCGCCGCGGCCAAGGCCGAGCGGCCTCGCCTTCCTTGCCGGTTGGGTGCTGGGGCTGGCCGCGCTGACGGCGCTCTCCGTCGGGGCCTCCGGCTTGCTCGGCGGACTGGACAAGTCGCCGCCGAGGTGGGCGTCCTGGCTGCGGGTGGTCCTCGGGGCGGCCCTCATCGTGCTCGGCATCTACCGCTGGCTGACCCGGCATGGTCACACCGATTCACCGCGGTGGATGCGTTCGTTCGCCAGCATCACCCCGCCGCGTGCGGTGATGACAGCGGTGGCGCTGGTGGTGCTAAGGCCAGACGTGCTGCTCATTTGCGTGCCGGCCGGATTGGCGATCGGCGCCGCCGGACTCGGCGCGGCCGGTGACTGGATAGCCGCGGCGTTCTTCGTCGCCATCGCCGCGTCGACCGTCGCCATCGCGGTACTGGCCTACGCGGCCACCGGTGAGCGCCTCGACGATGCGCTGGCGCGGCTCAAAAACTGGATGGACAAAAACAACGCCGTGCTAATGGCGGCACTTCTGGTCGTGATCGGTTTGATGGTGTTCTACAACGGAATTCGCGCTCTGCATCACGTGTAGCCCCCGTCGGACAGGCCGGCGTCTTCTTCGAGCCCGTCGTCGCGCCAAAGACCATTCCGCGGACCAGTTCCCAGCCGTTGTCCCTGAGCATGCCCACGTAGCCTTTTGCCGCCGATTGCCGGCAGTGCCGCTCCTCGTGGTGCAGCGCCCGGTCCAAATTGAGGCTGTACCAGGCGTGCCCGGACCGAACGATCTGGCGAAGCCGCTCCGCGGGGTCGATGCGCTTGCCCACGTTGACCATGAAGATGTCACCGCAAGTGGTGCCGCCCCGCTGGCCGTTGAGGATCCTCGATGAGCGTCTCGTCGACGAATTGCTCGATGAGCGCCTGGCGCACCGCGGCCGCGCCGGCGAGGACGCGGCAGTCGGCGGTCAGCGCCGGCCCGTAGACCACCGCATCGCACGCCAGGCACGTCCAGGTTGTGTGCCCACCGCGACACGTACTAGCAGGGCTGGTGCCCAACGAGTATCGCACCAGGCCGGAAGCGATGACCGTGCGGGCAGCTCTGCGGTGGCCGCGTCATCCATGAGCCATCGGTGCAGCGGACCAGCTCGCCGTCGAATACGTGCTGTGGAATTGACTCGGGGGCGTCGCGAACAATCGCTGGAGGATAGATGAGCGCCTATCACACCCTGGTGGCGGCTCGCGTCGAGACCGGATTCGCCGAGTTAGACTGGTCGATCGCTGGTGCAGGGCTGGCTAGAGCGCCCTTTGATAGACCTGGGCCGTAGGCTGGGTTCTATGTGGTCTATGTGGTCGAAGGCAGCACCGGTCGCGGCAAGATTTCTGGTCGCGGGCGTGATGCTTGCGGGCTGGGGTGTGTCTGCGGGTGTTGCGGGAGCCGATCCCGAGCCAGCGCCGTCACCGTCACCGTCACCCGCACCGGCGCCCTCACCATCACCGGCACCCGCAGCGAAGACGACTATGGACCACGACGGCACATTCGCGGTGGGAACCGACATCGCGCCGGGTACGTACAGTTCTGCGGGACCGGTCGGCGACCGCACGTGTTATTGGAAGCGGCTGGGCAACCCCGACGGCAACCTCATCGACAACGCCCTGACCAAAAAACCACAGGTAGTGCAGATCGATCCGACCGACAAATCGTTCAAGACATCGGGCTGCCAGCCCTGGCAGCTGACTCCCGACGCCACTCCGCCTGCTGATACACCGTCTCCAGCTGTTCAAGGCACTCTCGGCATCCTCAACGGGCTGCTCGGCGGCCCCAATGGCCAGCAAGCTCCCCATCCCTAGCGCTGGCCGTCGGCGAACTAACTGGCGCCGAGGCGACGTCGTCCGCGGCGGGGAGCGACGGAGCTGCACGAATCGTGCAATACGGGGTCAGCGACCGCCCGTTCGAAGGCCCGTTGCGCTGGTTGTGTGCACGCCGCCCCGATCTTGACCCAAAAACCAGCCCGCGTAGCAATCTGGGCTCGCGGTGGCGAGTTGATCAGCCAACAGCTTCTCAACGTCGATAGGGTGAGATGAGGTCATCGCGTTGTTCTCCTTCGATTTACTTGGCCGTCGTTCGAAGAATCACGTCCTCTACCGGGCTACGACAGGCCCGCCGGACCTGGGGTCCGTACACCACTCAGCTGGACGCCACTCGCGGCACCTGATCACATACCACAACGAGCAGACGCCAACACGCGTAACTACCAGTTCGTAGATCAGTCTCCCTCGACTTGCGGCACGCGCGGCCCGGCATACGCTAAGGCATGACTGCACGCCGTGAAGTTCGAGCCGGTAGCGAATCACCTTGGATCAGATGGCGTGCACGGCTCATCGGTGGCCTGGCGCTGGTGGTGGCGTTGGTGATCACGTACTTCGTTCTGGCGGCGTTTATTCCGCGCTGGTGGGCCCAGCGGATCGCGGATATGTCCGGGCACGGCAGTTTTGCCAAGGGCATCGGCTGGGGTTTGTCGCTGGGTGTGCTGTGCACGGCGATACCGCTACTGCTGCTGTTGTTCGCGGCGCTGATCTGGCATCACCGGGCGGGCCGGTTAATCGCTGGGGCTGCGGCCGTACTCGCGGTGATTATCGCGCTGCCCAATCTCATGACGCTGTCGATCGTGCTGGGCACAAACGACGCCGCCCACGCCGCTCAGCGGATTCTCGACGTCAACGCACCCGGCTTCCGCGGCGCCACATTGATCGGGGCGATCATCGCAGTGGTCCTATCCCTGCTCAGCACGTTCGCGGCAGTCCGCCGCCGACGACATCGCCGATCCGGACGGGACCAACAACTCACCAACACTTCACCTGAGGCGCGCCAGGATTAGGAGTCGAGGTAGCCGAACTCAAAGCCGCAGTAGGCGAACGCGACAACACCAACGCCACCCTCTACGGCCAACTCGATGGCCAGACCCGCTAAACTTGGGGCGCACCGCAGGCCACAAGGTCGAGCGGTCCGCGCTGGTCCGTCGCCTCGTCAACGAGGTCGCGAAGAGGGCAACCCACCCTGACGTGGTCCTTCCGATCATCGGCGGCTCCGGCAGGTTTGAATCCATGGCCCGAAACCGCGACGGCTCCCAGAAATGCGGTTCGATGTCCGGCGTAAGAGTCGTATTCGCCCAGGACGCGTGGCACTCCCATAGGGCGTCGTGGTGCTCGCGGCCCCTTAATCCTTATGGAACTTCGCCTTAAGCGCGTCTAGCCGCTCTTGTGCCTTCTCTTTCCGCTGTTGTTTCTTCTGCGCGCGCATCGCCTTGCGCGCGGCGCGTGCCGCTTCTTCGGCGGCGACCTCCTGTGCCTCCAGTTCGGCCACCACTTCATCGAGTGGCCGGCGAGCGACGGTGCCGCCCATCGACGCTACGAACGTGTCCAGTGGTTCCGTGGTGGTCTCCACGGTCTCGGCCAAGATCGCGTTCCCGCCCGGGGGGACAAGCTGTCCGAACTGAGAGATCGCCTCATCACCTTTGTCCATTCGGTCCGCGTCAAACAATGCTCCCGTGGCGGCGCCGGCGCCCCATCCGAGAAGCATTCCGATCGGGCCACCCAATACACCGACCAGCATTCCGATCAGCGAGCCACCAGCGAAACCCACGCCGGCATCGACGTCGCTGCCTTCAGACACGTGCAGGTACCCATCCTTGTCTCGTTCCACGATGCCCGCCGACCGCAGCTCGAATCCGCTTGCGGCGTTGGATATCTTGCTCAACGCCTCATAGGTTGTGCTGTGGTCGGGGAACCTGATTGCGACTGCGTAGTCAGCCATTTTGGACTCCCGTAATCCGAGAACTGTTCCGGCTCATCATCGATCCGGAAGGTGCGCTTCGTGCCGTAGCAACAAAGCACCACGTATCAGCGTAGGCAGCAGGTCCCCGACGCACCAGAGCCCGCGTTGACTCATCAAAAATGCGCGTAGCCCTCACCGGAGAATGCGCGTACGGCGCTCCTGCCGGGCTGCTGAGCGTGGCCTCGGGAGGCCCGCACGATGGGCTGAGTTTGGCCGAGCGCAAGGCGGTGACGAAGACGATCGCGACCCCGCTGCCGCGATCGCTGCGCGACACGCCTACGGCCCGCCCTTGACCCCGACTACGGTGAAGGAGGCACCCGACTTCGTGACGATGACTTCCTCGTTCTTATCAACGGCTGTTGGGAACCACTGGCATCACCATGCCCCTGAGGCCTCTGCACGTTAGTGCCAGATTGTGTGCGATACCCTCGACCCCGCGCGGATCGGTGCCGCGGAGCAAGGCCTAAAGGTCGGCCCGCGCTCGCTCATCATTTGCACTTCCCACGCTGACGGATCCCTACCCGAGACGGCTTCGCGCTGAAACCACAACAGCCGTGGGACCGCTCGGAACTGGGCATCCTCGACAAGAACATGGTCATCACGGTGGAGCCGTTCACCTGTGCTGGCAGCGGCAAAGGGACACCTCTGTCCAACAACACCCGCTCAGCGGTCACCGCCGACAAATCGCTGCCGGTCTACCGGAAGGCCAACAAGCGCGTCAACGACCTACGGGAATCACTTCGACCGGCGCTGCCGGGCAGTGGTGAGACTAGTCATTCGCCCCCGTGCTGACAACGTATGCAACAACTGCACCATCGTCACCGGTCAATCCCACTTTGGCACTTAGGTTCACCGGTTGGTCAGGCTGACGTGGTATCGGTGAAGCCGCGAAGCTCGCACCTGAATCAGTCGCACGCACCGCCACAATCAATCGTGGAAAAGAAAAGAGGCTGACCACCATGAGAAGCACTCCGCCACAGATCCCTTCCGCACTGACCTCGCCAGCCCTCAATCAGGGAAGCGCTTTCAGCGTCGACGACCGGCGCCGGCTCGGCCTGACGGGCCGGCTGCCGTCGGCGGTGTTGTCGCTGGGGGATCAAGCGCAGCGGCTGTGGGACCAACTGCAAACATTGCCAAATGATTTGGCTAGAAACTTGCTATTGGAACAGACGCACAACCGCAACGAGGTGCTGTATTTTAAGGTGCTCTCCGAGCATCTCGGTGAGCTGCTACCGGTGGTGTATGACCCCACTGTGGGAGACGCGATCGAACAGTACTCCGACGAGTACCGCGGTCAGCGCGGGGTGTACCTGTCCATCGACCGCCCAGACGAGATTGCCGAGTCATTCGCCACCCTGGGCCTGGGCCCTGATGACGTGGATCTGATCGTGTGCAGCGACGCCGAGGAGATCTTGGGCATCGGCGACTGGGGTGTGGGCGGAATCCAAATCGCCATAGGCAAATTGGCGATCTATACCGCGGGAGCCGGGATCGATCCGTCGCGGACAATCCCGGTGTCTCTGGACGTGGGCACCGACAACGAAACGCTGCTCAACGACCGGATGTACCTCGGCAACCGTCACGCCCGCCACCGCGGCGCCGACTACGACGCGTTCATTCAGCAGTACGTCGAAACGGCGCATCGGTTGTTTCCCAACGCCATGTTGCATTTCGAGGACTTCGGGCCGGAAAACGCGCGTCGAATCCTGGCCAAATACGCACCGGACTATTGCGTATTCAACGACGACGTGCAGGGTACCGGCGCGGTCGTGATGGCCGCGGTCTACTCAGGGCTGCGCGTCACCGGCACGCGCATGAAAGACCAGACGCTCGTCGTGCTGGGTTCCGGCTCGGCGGGGATCGGCATCGCCGACCAACTTCGTGACGCAATGGTGGCAGATGGCGCAACGGTCGAGCAAGCGAGGGCCCAGATCTGGCCGGTGGACAAGCAGGGGCTGCTGTTTGACGACATGGATGACTTGCGTGATTTCCAGAAGCCCTACGCGAAGAACCGCGAACAGTCTGGCGTACCGACCGGCGAGAGGGTCGGGCTGGTCGATGCGATCAAGATGGCGTCCCCGACCATCCTCTTGGGCACATCGACCGCGCACGGCGCATTCACCCAAGAGGTGATCGAGGCGATGGCAGCAGCTACCGAGCGGCCAATGGTGTTTCCAATCTCCAACCCGACCTCGAGGATCGAGGCGATGCCCGCCGATGTGCTGGCCTGGTCGCACGGAGCCGCGCTGGTGGCTACTGGTATTCCAGTGGAGCCCGTGCGCTACAACGGCACCAGCTACCACATCGGCCAGGCCAACAACTTCCTGGTGTTCCCTGGTTTGGGGTTGGGTGTTGTGGTCGCTGGTGCGCGGCGGCTCACCAAGGCGATGCTTCAGGCTGCCGCGAAAGCAGTGGCAAGCCAAGTGGACCCGACGACACCGGGTGCGGCGCTGCTGCCCGATGTGAAGAACCTTCGCGCGCTATCGGCGATCGTGGCCGAGGCTGTCTACGGTGCCGCAGTCGCCGACGGCGTGGCCACCAAAACGCCCGACAACCTGGTACAAGCCATCGCCGACACCATGTGGCAGCCCGCATACGAGCAGGGACAACACCAATGACCACGTTTGATGCGCCGCAGATCCGCGACATTCCGATCGGCATCCACGCCACCGGGACCCGGCGCGAGACCGACTCGATGGGTGATATTGAGGTGGCCGCCGATCGGTACTGGGGAGCGCAGACGCAACGCTCTCTTATCCACTTCTCCATCGGCGATGACCGCATGCCTAAGCGGGTCTACCACGCCTACGGATACGTCAAGAAGGCCGCCGCACGCGTCAACGCGACCGCCGGACGGCTGGCCCGCTGGAAGGCCGACGTCATCTCGCGGGTGTGTGACGAGGTGATCGCCGGCAAGCTCGACGAGCACTTCCCGCTATACGTGTGGCAGACCGGTTCAGGCACTCAGTCAAACATGAACGTAAATGAGGTGATCAGCAACCGCGCCATCCAACTTGTCGGGGGCGAACTCGGATCTAAGGCACCGATTCACCCCAACGACGATGTGAACATGGGCCAGTCGTCTAACGACACGTTCCCCACCGCGATGAACATCGCTGCCGTGTTGGAAATCAACGAGCACCTGCTGCCCCGCGTCCGATCCCTGCAGCAGGCGATCGGCGCCACCGGTAAGCAGTGGGACAGCGTGGTCAAGATCGGCCGCACGCACCTCGAGGATGCCGTTCCATTGACCGTGGGCCAGGAATGGTCGGGGTGGGCCGGCCAGCTGGACACTGCCGCCAATCGCGTCGAGGCCGCACAAGGTGAGCTCTACCGGTTGGCCGCCGGTGGCACCGCGGTGGGCACTGGGCTGAACGCGCCGCACAACTTCGGGCCCGAGATTGCCGCCGAAATCGCGGACATGACGAAACGACCGTTCGTCACCGCACCCAATAAATTCGAAGCCCAAGGCGGGCTGGATGGCATCGTCGCGGCCGGAGCCACACTGCGCGGCTTGGCGGTTAGCTTGATGAAGATTGCCAACGACATCCGTTGGCTGGCATCCGGTCCCCGCTGCGGGATCGGTGAATTGCAGCTGCCCGCCAACGAGCCGGGCAGCTCGATCATGCCGGGCAAGGTCAACCCCACCCAGTGCGAGGCCATGGTGATGGTGTGCATCCAAGTCATCGGCGATGACACCGCCGTTGCGTTCGCCGGCTCGCAGGGCAACTTCGAACTCAACGCGATGCGCCCGATCGTCATCAACAACTTCCTACACTCGGCTCGGATCCTCGGCGACGCGTGCCAGAAGCTGAAGTCGTACTGCATCGATGGAGTGCAGCTGAACGCGGATAAGGTAAGGGAGTATGTCGATAGGTCTCTGATGCTGGTTACCGCGCTGTCACCGGTGATCGGATACGACAAGGCGTCGGCAATCGCACACGACGCGGACCGCACCGGGCGCACCCTGCGCGAATCCGCGCTCGACTCTGGCATCAGCGCCGACGAGTTCGACCGCATCGTCAACCCCGCGTCTATGGTTGGCCCGTTCGAGGCAGACGCGGTAAGCCGAACTGCCGCGGCGTCTGCGGGTGAGTAAGCGGGGTCACCGGCACACCACGCCGTGCCCCGTGCGGCCTTCCCGGCCGAAATGTCGGTGGGTGCCGTTAGCGCACGATCATCGATCGCAGCTTGTTCGTTCGCAAGAGCGCCCATTCTGCGGCGTTGTTTGGGTCGCCCAGCTGCTCGGCGTTCTTAATCGTTCGTTCCTTTCCTAAATCACCGGCGGGCGATATATCACTTTGCTACCGTCTCCCAATAGCTAGGTCCGATGTTGTCGAACCGCTTCCATTCCCTGACTAACAGCGGCATGATTACAGCTAAGTTAGCTGCTGCGATAAGGATGTACGTCATTGCATCCACCTAGAAAGCTCGATTTGGTTGGTTGGGTTGCTCTAGTTGTGCACTTGGCCAGCAATCTAGAGCCGGACTTTTGAGTGGCGCATCGTGCGGGGGCGCCAATGATGCGAAGCTCCATTGTGGTCGCGGCACAGCAGTTATCGCCCTTAGGTACAAAACTCCTCCCCGCCAGCGCAGGCTGGGGCGGCGCTACCCGCCTAATCACACTGGGGGACAGACCCGTGCCCGAGGGTGTGGCCCAGGAACGGGAGCGCTCTGGGTGGGTTGAACGCGTCACCGACAAGAGCTGATTCAGCCGGGTTGGGTCAGACGACAGACCTGGCGCAACGCCCGCAGTCCTTCCGGTCCCGGGGCCGTTTCCTAACCGGTTTTAACGACCGGATGTTCCAGACCTGGCAGAGCTGGGAGGACGACGGGTCGAACCGACTCTTCGACTACTCAAAACTCGCTTTCCCCAGAGCACAATCGACCCCGAGCCGGTGTACGCCACGATGACAGCGGTCGCCGCCGGCGAGATCGACACCTACCGCAACCTGGAGCCCAAATCAATGATTGACGAAACCAAACGTCTCATCGAGGCTTGCGCATCGAGACCCCACCGAACACCGAGCCGGTGAAGGGCCGCCGCGAGCCGCGCAGAACCCGCCACGACAACTCCCGCGACGCCGGCCGCGGCTCGTGACACTCAGCGACGACGAGTACGTCGCCCGGGTCTAGGCCGCGATCGCCCATTGGCGTGCCCGACACGCGGCCTGGATGGACGCCATCGGCCGCATCGAGGTCGATCCCGTGCACGAGGCGGTCACCGCGCGTTTCGACAGCAACGGCACCTTGATCGCGCTCGACATCGATCCGGACGCTGTCGGACTACACCAACACCGAACTGGAAGAGATCATCACCACGGTGCTGCAGCAGGTCCGCGCGCGGTTGCATGAGCAAGTGATGGACCTATTCGCAAAGTACTTGGCGCCCAACGATCCCCGGTTCGATCCGGGGGCGCTTGGCGAGGCCTACGTGCGGCTGCCGCACTAACACGGCGATGGCTCTACGCCCGGCGGCTCCAGCACCCGGTTATGACCCGTGTCGGTGACCTAGAGGTTGCCGGCGCAATCGACCGCCACCGAGCCGTGTAGTCCAAGCCGGTGAACCCAACACTTCCTGGGTACGTCGGGACTTCCGGACAACGTCGTGAAGCTAGTTGATCGAATAAGAGGTCATCCCCTCAATCGCTACGAACGCTCAAGCACATAGCGTGTCGCCCGACGGACCTGCAATGTTCGTATTTTGGTCACCGGCGGGCGGATTGCTTCTGCGAACCTTGACCAGACACACCGGGGCGGAGGAGTCGCCGCGACTCGGGGAAGGACCGTCATGACAGAACACTTGCGTGCTTACAACAGTCTGTGGCAGGTCCGCAGTGACTCGTGGTGCCAATTGGAAGAAGCGGCTGATCGGCTGACGCGCCCGACCACCACGGGAGCGTTGAAACAGAAGTGGGTGAGCGCCTGCGAGGAATTACTGGCTCGCCTGAGCACGCTAGAGCCCTACTGGGCCTATCCCGGCTCGCCCCAATTCGCACGAGTTCAACGACTTTTTGCCGCCGGCAGCTATGACAAGTTCGCGCAAGCGGTTGGGCGGATCAACCGCGCGCTGACCACGGAGTCGTACCGCTCAGGGGACGTGGACACCGCCGGCGCCGACGACTTGGACATGTTTCCATCTGATCCGCGTCAGCTCGAGCATCAACCGGCGACGCAGCACGACCGTCCCTACTTCGAAGTGCTCGTCGTCGAAAAGATGACCGAAGCGCAGGAACGGGCGCTGCGCAACGAGGTGCGCAAATGGCGGCGCCCCGACGACGAATTCGTCTACGAGCTCGTGGTGGTGTCCAGCGGAGACGAGGCTCTCATAGCGGCACGGCTCAACGTCAACCTGCAGGCGGTGGTGATCCGGCGGCGTTTTTCGCACCAATCGACCCGGGACCTGTCGACCCTGCCGGACTTTGTCGATACGGCGGTGTCGCACGAGTTGGCCGACCACCAGTCGCCCGATGAACGCGCGCAGATCCTTGCGATTTCGGTGGCGAAGTTGCGGCCCGAACTCGACCTATACCTCATGACCGAAATCGAGGTGGAGGACATCGCCGGGCGCCTGGGCCAGTATTTCCGCAGGGTGTTTCATGCTCGTGAAGGCATGCTCGAGCTTCACCTGTCGATCCTGCAGGGTGTGGCGGCGCGCTACCGCACCCCGTTCTTTAGCGCACTCAAGCAGTACAGTCACCGGCCCACGGGTGTCTTTCACGCTCTGCCCGTTTCGCAGGGTAAGTCGATCGTCAACTCGCACTGGATCAAGGACATGGTGGGCTTTTATGGCTTGGACGTGTTCATGGCCGAGACGTCGGCGACGTGCGGCGGTCTTGATTCATTGCTCGAGCCGACCGGGCCCCTGCGCGAAGCACAACAGCTCGCGGCGCAGACCTACGGGTCGCGCCACACGTACTTTGTCACCAACGGAACGTCGACGGCTAACAAGATCGTCACCCAGGCGTTGGTGGCGCCCAGCGATATCGTGCTGCTGGACCGTAACTGCCACCAGTCGCATCACTACGGGATGATGCTCGCCGGCGCGAATGTTGTCTATCTGGAAGCCTATCCGCTCAACGAGTACTCGATGTACGGTGCGGTGCCGTTGCGCGAGATCAAGTCGAAATTGTTGGCGCTGCGACGCGCCGGCAAGCTCGACCGCGTCAAGATGATGTCGTTGACGAACTGCACGTTCGACGGCATCGTCTACGACGTCGAGCGGGTGATGGAAGAGTGCCTGGCCATCAAGCCCGACCTTGTGTTCCTGTGGGACGAGGCATGGTTCGCTTTTGCACGTTTCCACCCGGTCTACCGCACGCGCACCGCGATGGAGTCGGCCAGGGCGTTGCGCGAGCGGTTGCAGGATCCCGACTGCAGGCGCCAGTACGAGGAGCAGCTCACCGCCGATTCCGCACATGCTCCCAGCGACGACGACCTGTTGGACCGTCGCCTCGTTCCGGACCCGGCGAGGGCCCGCGTGCGGGTGTACGCCACGCAGTCGACCCACAAGACGTTGACCGCGCTGCGGCAGGGATCGATGATCCACGTCTTCGATCAGGACTTCGACCAGAAGGTGGCGGAGCCGTTCCACGAGGCGTACATGGCGCACACCTCGACATCACCCAACTACCAGATCCTCGCATCGCTGGACCTCGGTCGCCGGCAAGTGGCGCTGGAAGGTGTTGAACTGGTGCAGCGGCAGATCGAAAATGCGATGCAACTGCGCGACGCGATCGACAACCATCCGTTGCTGAGCAAGTACATGAGCTGCCTCACCACCTCGAATCTGATCCCGGAACCCTTCCGTCCATCGCACATCGCTCAGCCGCTGCGCTCGGGTCTGCGCAACATGATGGCGGCCTGGGATCAGGACGAATTCGTGCTCGACCCGTCAAGAATCACCTTGTTCATCGGGCCAACCGGCTACGACGGCGACACTTTCAAGCGCCAACAGTTGATGGATCGCTACGGAATTCAGATCAACAAGACGTCGCGCAACAGCGTGCTGTTCATGACCAACATCGGCACCACCCGCAGTTCGGTCGCTTTCCTGGTGGAAGTGCTGGTCAACATCGCCCGCGAGTTGGACCAAAACATCTCCGAGATGAGTCTTGGAGAGCGTGAGCACTTCGAGCGAGCGGTTTATCGGCTTACCGAAATGTCTTTGCCGCTTCCCGATTTCAGCGGTTTCCACCCCGCGTTCCTCGATCACAGCGGGAGCGAGGCGACGCCCGAAGGGGATGTTCGCCGGGCGTTCTACCTCTCCTACGACGACACCAATTGCGAGTACCTCACCGGCGACCAGATCGACGAACGGCTGGAGGCGGGCGTCGACATCGTTTCCGCGACCTACGTGACGCCCTATCCGCCCGGCTTCCCGGTCCTGGTGCCGG
>JAFAQO010000704.1 GCA_019246375.1 Mycobacterium sp.
GAGTTCCTTGAGGACATCATCGACGTCGGCTTCCGACAGATCCAGCACCGCCCCCAGCAGGGCGCGATCTACCTGCCTGCCGATGATCGCGGCGGCCTGCACCACCGGAACCACATTCGCACTGGAACCCAAGCGCGCGAACAACGGCTCATACAGGGCCTCGGGAACACGCGACCCATTGCCAATGCGGTCGGGGGTCGCGCGTAACCCCGCCACGACCTGCTCGACGTACAACGGCACCCCATCGCAGCGCGCCCGCACCTCGACGCGCTGCTCGCTGGTTAAGGCGGGCGTGAGCTGCAACGCCAACGCGTCGGTCTGCTCGTCGGTCAGCGGATTCAAGTCAAACACCTTCACCGGCCAGTTATCGGGCAGCCAACCGCCGTCGCGGCCGGTGATTACCACCAGAAGGCGACTGTTCCCCGCCCGGAGCAGGCCGCCGAGCACCTCAATACTGAACCGGTCAAACCAGTGGACATCCTCGGCCACCACCAAGGCGGGGCCGCGACCCACAGTGGCGAGCAGATAGTGATGGACGGCCGTCGCGATCGTTTCGGGCAGGTTGCGACCCTCGACCGGCACGGCCTGGTAGCCGCGTTCCGGCGCAATTCCCAAGACCGGGGCCAACGACGGCACCAGGGCGTTGGAATCCAGGCCCAGTCTGCGGATTTCGGCGTCGAGCAGCCGCAGCCGCTCCTCGGCATCGGTGAGCCGACCGATGCCGCACCGGCGCTCCAGCAACGTGCGCACCGGGTGCAAACCGACACCGGCATGAAGCGGTGACCCGAGCAGCTCCAGCACCATGGCGCCATCTCGCTGCACCATTTTGCTCGCCGCCAACGCTAGCCGGCTCTTACCGATCCCCGGCTCGCCGCGCAACACCACCCCCGGCGTCGTCAAGACGCCGGCCTGGGCACGTGCCCAGCTCTTTTCCAGCCGCGCCAGTTCGCGTTCTCGCCCGATCAGCGCAGCGGGGGCAACCCTGGGCGGCTCCGCGCGCTCGCCGACCACCCGGTAGTGGGTGATCGGCGCCTCCACACCTTTGACGGCGGCCGGCGCCCGAGTCTCCATCTCGAACAGGTCGGCGGTGAGCGGCTCGACCGCATCCGAGATCACCACCGACCCGGCGGGCGCGAGGCCACACACCCGGGCGGCCACATTGGCCGCCAACCCGTAGACGTCGTCCTGGGCGATGTCCAGATACACCGGTCCGCGATGCACCCCCACCCGCACATCGATGCCCACCCCGAAACGACGCTGAGCCTGTTCGCTCAGTACCCGCACGACGCGGGTGATTTCCAAACCCGCCTGCACCGCGCGGCGCGCGTCGTCCTCGTGGGCCACGGGATGACCAAACACCGCCAGCAGCCCGTCACCCATGGTAGAGGCGATGTGACCCTCATAATGGTCGACGGTCCACTGCACGTGCTCGCGGTATCTGCCCACCAGCAGCCGATAAAGCTCGGGCTCCAGGCGCGTCGAAAGCGCTGTGGAATCAACAAGATCCGCGAACAAAATGGTCAGTCTACGGATTTCACCACGACCGCCGGGAGAGGCAGCCAGCAAGTCCTCGACCTCGGCGTTGCCACGGTCGACCGCGAGCATGGCTTTCCCCTTTCTGCGCAAGGCCTATCGCCTGGTTCGAGTCGCCTGGTGAAGATCTTCCAAGACGGCGAGAACTGGAACCAGCGGGCCGACACCACTATTGGTGGTGGTGTGTGCACCTTTATGTGGCCGGCCACCGTCGCGGAATCACAGCGCATACAAGGCCAACGGACGCGCCCGTAATCACTTCATGCCGAGTGCCGCGACCCGACCACCAGGCAACGGACACTAACGGGCCATCAAAGTGAGGTGCGATGTGACCGGGAACGGACTTGCGGCCGGATCGGCGCGGCGACAATCGTCAGTGGCGTAGCTATCGGGGATTCAACGTCCACAGAGCTGATTTCGACACGCCGCAGAACGGTAGCCAGCGCCAGGATGGCATCAAGCATGGCGAAGTGATCGCCGATACGCGACCACGGGCCTCCCCAAACGCCAGATACTGCCAACGTTCGCGCCCTTCCTACCGTTGAGGGCTGAACCGGTCCGGGTCAAATGTGATTAGGTCATCCCAGAGCGCGGCGTCACGATGTATGGCGCGGATTGCGATGACGGCGAACGTGCCGCCGGCAGCCGATAGCCGTGGATCTGCATGTCA
Organism: Mycobacterium sp.; assembly: GCA_019246375.1. GTDB lineage: Bacteria > Actinomycetota > Actinomycetes > Mycobacteriales > Mycobacteriaceae > Mycobacterium. The sequence continues at coordinate 2,204 of JAFAQO010000704.1, forward strand.
GGTGTCACCATCCGACCTAATACGGGTGCCGACGGGCATAACTGCAGTGCTTCATGCGGCACTCGCACGGTGTAAGGAAGCCGCGGCACATCCAATGGCTGTGTCAGTACTCGACATCCAGCCAGCTTCTGCTACAAGGAGATCCTCTCGGCCCAGGAGTGCACTTCGAGCTCGCTGCCGACAATTTGTGTTTTGATTCGCTTTTCGGGCGTGTATAGGGACCCCACCCAGCGACCCATCTCGATGTCCACCCGTACAACTGATCCGTCTGGTTGCCGGTGATGCCCGGTGCGCATGTATATCGCCCGGTGCCCCCGGCAGCCGGACCGTTCGTATCCGTCGGCGTCGCACATTTGGGCCGTGTTGTTGATGATCGGGTCTGTGGCGTAGGTGGTTCTCATCGTGTGCCCTTGGCTGTCGTCGCGGTCGCCGGTGGCCGCTCTAATATTTGCGAGCAACCACCCCGCCCGTCCGACTCTCGTTGAGCACTTTTATTTGGACCGACCGGGGCGGCTGGCCCGGTACTGCCATGTCATCACCCGGCGTTCACCCACGCCAGGGCGCGGGCACCACAGTTGGTGGTGGTGCGTACACACCTGCAGTAGCCATGGAACTGCCCGAGTACCTTGGAGGTCAGGGTAAATGAGGTAATAGACCGGGACAGCATCTACCGCTACGCTAAGGCGAGTTTGAGGGGCCACCGCGATGCAATATCGGCGAGCCGCAGCCAGAACTGACCGACGGAAGCCCATTTTGGCTCCTGGTGGAAGCCAACGCCATGGCCTGCTGTGCGGTCGACGCCACATCTGCGCGAGGTCTTCGGCGATGAACGCTACCACGCGCTCGCCCAAAAACGGAGAGACGAGGACCACTGCAGCGCTGATGACGTACGCATACGACCAAATGACCAGGTATAGCAGAATTCTCACGCCCGTCAGCCGAGCGCGATGCCTCAGCGAGCATCAGCCTGCTCGACGTCGCCCGGCATGACTAAGCGCTGCGCTGGCGCGCCCGCCGCGCGACGGCGGCACGTAATCCACAGCCGCTCAGCCTCTTTAGCCGTCGGCGCGCCCGGTGTGGCTCGGCGGGTCCGGTCGTTGTCAAACCTTACCTACAGGTGCCCAACGATCCCGGTCAACGTTCCAGCGCCTCACCAGTGGCGTCACTATTCGCTGCATGCTTTCGGCTGTAGTAGCCACCTCAGGCCCGTGGCCGGCAGCGCCACTCTATCGAGACCGCCACGCCCTACGGCGCTTCGAATGCGAACGGCGGGCCCCACCAAGCTCATCGAACGACCCGACGAACCAGGAAGTTATCAACAAGCCGGGTGACACCAATCCAGAGATCGTGAAAATGGCCAGGCGCACACCGGATGCCAAAACGAGTAGTCGACTACGCATCCGCTCATGCCGGTGTCAGATCTAGGCTGCTTCTGCAACGGGTGATGGGTGGGAAGGAGGATTGATAATGACTGGTAAAGACACGAAGGCATTCGTGGAAATTCCTGCTGCCTTCGGTACGGCGATCTCAACCGTGGGCGCCGCCCCAGCTGTCGCTGACCCTAATCCTTGGGGTGGCCGTAACCTGACGCCACCCACCCCAGCCTGCAAGACTACGGCACTCACTTCTGCGGGCGTGGTTCCCGGCATGAACCGCGCCAAGGTTGGCGATTCCTACACCGACACCGAGTATTTCATTTTCGCGACCAGCCCAACTGGCGAGACCCTCGCATGCCGGGGCAAGCCCGCCCACTACGTCCGCACCCTTGCGGGTCACGGGTCATTAAACTTCGGCCCGGCTTATAAAGGCGTATCTCTCAATCGCCGGTGTCACGGGTGTGGCGGTGTATATGCAATGCAAACTAGCCAGCTGGCACGCGCGGCCGCGAAAAGTAAAGGTAACTCCAATCGGGTTCGGATTGGACACCGCAAAGCTCCGTGGCGATTTAGCTCCGTCACGCGTTCACCGATCGTAGGCTGCGCTACAGACCCGGACGACAGGAGACACCAATGCCGATAAAGCAACTGACGGCACTCACCACCGCGGGCATCACCGCTGTCGCTTTGGGCTTTGCGGTGGTTGGCTGCGGCTCCAATACCAAGACCGAGACGAAGACGTCCACGTCGACGTCGATCAGCACAACCGTGTCCAAGGCCGTACCGACCGCGTCAGCCCAGGCTGTTGGCTACAACGAGACGATTCAGGACTACATCAAGCAGAACCAGATCGTCGAGACGCCCGTGCACCGCGGCGATCCCGGCTCTCCCAACATCAACTTGCCAACCCCGCCGGGTTGGTCAGACGCCGGCCCGAGCACACCGGACTCGGCCTACACCGCGATGGTTTACGACCAGCCAAACGTGCCGGACGATCCCCCGCGTATCACCGCGATCGTCTCTAAGCTCACCGGC
>JAFAQO010000068.1 GCA_019246375.1 Mycobacterium sp.
TACGGCCTTATTCGACTCGCCTGACGCGCCGTCGAGCGCAAAACGCTCAGCTCGGCAAGTCACCTAGGATGGGGACGCCGACATTGGCTGATTAATTCCGTCTACCTACAGGGGACTTTAGCTGTGCTGTCGAAGTTGCTACGCCTCGGTGAAGGCCGCATGGTCAAGCGCCTTGCGCGCGTCGCCGACTACGTCAATACCTTGTCCGACGACGTCGGAAAACTCAGCGACGCCGAACTGCGGGCCAAAACGGACGAGTTCAAGAAGCGACACGCCGACGGGGAAAGCCTGGACGACTTGCTGCCCGAAGCGTTCGCGGTGGCCCGGGAAGCGGCCTGGCGGGTGCTCGACCAGCGTCCGTTCGACGTGCAGGTGATGGGTGCCGCGGCGCTGCACTTCGGCAATGTCGCCGAGATGAAGACCGGTGAGGGCAAGACCTTGACCTCGGTGCTGCCGGCCTACCTCAACGGCATCGGCGGCAAGGGCGTGCACATCGTCACCGTCAACGACTACCTGGCCAAACGCGACAGCGAGTGGATGGGGCGGGTGCACCGATTCCTGGGCCTGGACGTCGGCGTGATCCTGTCGCAGATGTCGCCCGACGACCGGCGCGTGGCCTATGGCGCCGACATCACCTACGGCACCAACAACGAGTTCGGCTTCGACTACCTGCGCGATAACATGGCGCACTCGCTGGAGGAGTGTGTCCAGCGTGGCCACAACTACGGCATCGTCGACGAGGTCGACTCCATCCTGATCGACGAGGCCCGCACCCCGCTGATCATCTCCGGTCCCGCCGAGGGTGGCTCAAACTGGTACACCGAGTTCGCCCGGATAGCGCCGTTGATGGAAAAAGACGTCCACTACGAGGTCGACCTGCGCAAGCGGACCATCGGCGTGCACGAGCTCGGTGTGGAGTTCGTCGAGGACCAGCTCGGCATCGACAACCTCTATGAGGCGGCCAACTCGCCGCTGGTCAGCTACCTGAACAACGCGGTTAAAGCCAAGGAGCTCTTCCAGCGCGACAAGGACTACATCGTCCGCAACGGCGAAGTACTCATCGTCGACGAATTTACTGGTCGCGTGTTGATCGGCCGCCGCTACAACGAAGGCATGCACCAGGCCATCGAGGCCAAAGAGCACGTCGAGATCAAGGCCGAGAACCAGACGCTGGCCACCATCACGCTGCAGAACTACTTCCGGCTCTACGACAAGCTCGCCGGCATGACCGGCACCGCCCAGACCGAGGCTGCCGAGCTACACGAGATCTACAAGCTCGGCGTGGTCAGCATCCCGACCAACAAGCCGATGATCCGCACCGACCAGTCCGACCTCATCTATAAGACCGAGGAAGCCAAATACATCGCGGTCGTCGACGACGTCGCCGAGCGCTACGAGCAAGGCCAGCCGGTGCTGATCGGCACCACCAGTGTGGAGCGCTCGGAGTACCTGTCGCGCCAATTCCAGAAACGACGCATCCCGCACAACGTGCTCAACGCCAAGTACCACGAGCAGGAGGCCGGCATCATCGCCGAGGCCGGTCGGCGCGGCGCTATCACCGTGGCCACCAACATGGCCGGCCGCGGCACCGACATCGTGCTGGGCGGCAACGTCGACTTCCTGACCGACAAGCGTCTGCGCGAGCAGGCCCTCGACCCGGTGGCGACGCCGGACGAATACGAGGCCGCCTGGCACGAGGAGTTGCCCCAGGTCAAAGCCGAGGCCGCCGCCGAGGCCAAGGAAGTGATCGAGGCCGGCGGGCTCTATGTGCTGGGCACCGAGCGCCACGAGGCCCGGCGCATCGACAACCAGCTGCGCGGCCGCTCCGGCCGCCAGGGCGACCCTGGCGAGTCCCGCTTCTACTTGTCGCTGGGCGACGAACTCATGCGTCGCTTCAACGGCGCTGCGCTCGAATCGCTGCTGACCAGACTCAACCTGCCCGACGACGTGCCGATCGAGGCCAAGATGGTGACCCGGGCAATCAAGAGCGCACAAACGCAGGTCGAACAGCAGAACTTCGAGGTCCGCAAAAACGTCCTCAAGTACGACGAGGTGATGAACCAGCAGCGCAAAGTCATCTACGAGGAGCGGCGCCGCATCCTGGAGGGCGAGAACCTGAAGGAGCAGGCGCTCGACATGGTCCGTGACGTCATCACCGCATACGTCAACGGAGCGACGGCCGAAGGTTATGCCGAAGACTGGGACCTGGCAAAGCTGTGGGAGGCGCTAAAGACGCTGTACCCGATCTCGATCGACCACAAAGACCTGCTGAATTCCGAGGCGATCGGAGAGCCCGGTGAGCTCACGCGCGAGGAGTTGCTCGACGCGTTGATCGAAGACGCCGAACGTGCCTATGCCGTCCGCGAGGCCGAACTCGAAGAGCTCGCCGGCGACGGTGCGATGCGACAGCTGGAACGCAACATTCTGCTCAACGTCATCGACCGCAAGTGGCGCGAGCACCTCTATGAGATGGACTACCTCAAGGAAGGCATCGGGCTGCGTGCGATGGCCCAACGCGATCCGCTGGTCGAATACCAGCGCGAGGGCTACGACATGTTCATCGGGATGCTGGAAGGGCTCAAGGAGGAGTCCGTTGGCTTCTTGTTCAACGTGGCCGTGGAGGCGGTACCCCCGCCGGAGGTCGCGCCGCTGGCAGAGCCGGAAGATCTGGCGGAATTCGCTGCCGCCGCGGCGGCCGGTGCGAAACATCGCGCCGCAGCTGCCGCGTCGTCCGGACCGCGCCCCGCGGCCTCTAATGCGTTGCGCGCCAAGGGCGTCGGGCAGGAGTCGCCGGCGCTCACGTATTCCGGTCCGGCCGAGGACGGGTCCGAGCAGGTACAGCGCAACGGCGGTGATTCGCGGCAGGCACCGGCTGGCACTACCCGGCGGGAGCGGCGTGAAGCCGCGCGGCAGCACGCCCGCCGGACCAAGTCGTCGAAATCGGTCCGCAGAGGCTAGTCCTGGGAACCCCCCGGCGCGCATCGCCTACCGGGTGGTTACAGTTTCGCGGTTTGCGAGTCAGGGCCGCCTGGTAGGTGCGAGCATGCAGGTACTGGATCCGACCGAGATAGGAGGCCGGTATGGCGCGTCATATTCGGCAGGACAACGAAGTCGACGGCACCCTACCGCACGCCCGCCGCAGGCCGTTTGCGCTTGCCGCGGGCTTGACCGGGCTGGCCGTCGGCGCGCTCATCGCCGGCGGTGGAATCGCACCCACCGACCACACCAGCCAACCGCTGCTTAACGCGCCGTTCGCGGATGGCGGTCAGCCGCCACCCGGGCCGCCCGGACCGGGAACCGATGACCAGCAGGGGCCGCCCGGACCGCCGCCCCCGGCGGC
>JAFAQO010000274.1 GCA_019246375.1 Mycobacterium sp.
GAGTTTGTCGGTGCGATGACCTATCTCGTTGAGCGGGCCCCAGACCACAAACGTGGCAGGATGGTCGGTTTCCTGCCGCTGGGCAACCTGGTCGGGTTCGTGCTCGCCGGGTTGCTGGTGACCGCATTACAGGCCTGGCTGCCGAGCCGCGAGATGCTGGCATGGGGCTGGCGGATTCCGCTGTTGCTGGGAGCGCCGTTCGGCGTGCTCGCTCTCTATTTGCGGCTGCGGATCGCGGAGTCACCCGCCTACGAGCAGGTGAGCGGTAGCGCGGATGCGTCACGCGACCGCGGCTGGCAGCAATTTCGGCACACGGTCGTGGAGCAGTGGAAACCCATGCTTATCTGCGCAGCCATTGTGGCGACCTCCCAGGCGCCCGATTTCATGCTCACCGGATACTTGCCGACATACCTCAAAGTGGTTGTGCACGTTGGTAACACGGCCGGACTGGTGATGATCGTGGCGACGTTGGCGATCCTTATGGCCGCGGTGGTGTTCGTAGCCATGTTGTCCGACCGTATCGGCGTCAAACCGATCATGTGGACCGGCTGCGGACTGCTCGTCGTGGCGTCGGTCCCGGCGTTCTTGCTGATGCACTTCGGCGGTATCTATCCGTTGATCTTCATTGGTGTGTTGCTGATCGGACTGATGGAACTCTGCTTCGACAGCACTGCGCCCGCTGCGCTGCCGGCTCTTTTCCCGACCAGGGTGCGCAACGGAGCTCTGGCCATCTCGTACAACATCGCGCTATCGACCGTTGGCGGAACCACCCCGCTGATCGCTCAAGCGCTGATATCCGGCACCGGCAACGCCATGGTGCCGGCCTACATGCTGATCTTCGCGGGCCTGGTGGGGACAGTCACTCTTTTGTTCATGCCGGAAGTCGCCGGCAAGCCTTTGCCGGGGTCTGGGCCTTCGGTCGCAAGAGAGCATGAGGCTGGCGAGCTGGCCGGCGCGTGAGAGATTGCGGCAATCAGACCATGGCCCGACGGCCGGTGAGCGCGCGGCCAAGCGTCAGCTCGTCGGCGAACTCCAGGTCGCCGCCCATCGGCAGTCCGGAGGCGATCCGCGTCACGGTCAGACCGGGGATATCGCGCAGCATCCGCATCAGGTAGGTGGCGGTCGCTTCACCTTCGGTATTGGGATCGGTAGCGATGATCACCTCGGCGATGTCCACGCCATCGACCCGCTCGCCGATCCGGTTGAGCAGCTCACGGATCCGCAACTGCTCGGGACCAACCCCGGACAGCGGGTCCAGCGCTCCCCCCAAGACGTGGTAGCGGCCGCGGAATTCGCGGGTCCGTTCGACGGCCTGGACGTCCTTGGGCTCCTCGACAACGCATACCTGCGATCCGTCCCGACGAGGATCCGCGCAGATCCGGCAGCGTTCCTCGTCGGAGACGTTGCCGCACACCGCACAGAACCGCACGCCGTCGCGGACCTTCGCCAGCACCGCGGTGAGCCGGTCGATATCGGCTGGTTCGACTGATAGCAGGTGAAAGGCGATGCGCTGGGCGCTCTTCGGCCCGATACCCGGCAACTTGCCGAGCTCGTCGATCAGATCCTGGACCGGGCCCTCAAACATGGCGGTACAAGTCAGGACTCCGGTAGCCCCAGCGCGTTGCCCATCCCGCTGGCCAGCGGCCCCAGCCGCTGCTGCGCCATGGCGCCGACCTGTTGGGAGGCGTCGGCCAGTGCGCCCACGATCAAGTCCTGCAAGGTCTCGATGTCATCAGGGTCGACGACCTTGGGGTCGATGTTCACCGCCACCACCTCGCCGCTGCCCCTGACCGTCACCCGCACCAGACCCCCACCGGCCTGTCCCTGAACCTCAGCGTTGGCCAGCTGTTGCTGGGCTTCCATCAGTTGTTGCTGCATCTGCTGTGCCTGAGCCAGCAACGCCGACATGTCCGGCTGGCCTCCCGGTTGCATGACAGTCCCCTTGCACCTTGGTTTCGACTTGGTTTCGCCTACGGCTGTCGGGCGGTTTGGAATATCCAGCCTAGACGGCGCCGGGCTAGTGTGGCGCGGTGCGAGTACCAGTTTGGCGTGTCGGGATTGCGATGGCCACCGGCATCCTCGTCGCCGCTTGGACGCTGATACTCCCAACGGTGAAGGCAGCTCCGACTAGTCTCGCCGGCATGATCGTGTTCCTCGACCCCGGTCACAATGGTGCCAATGACGCGTCGATCAGCCGTCAGGTGCCCAACGGTCGCGGCGGCACCAAAGACTGCCAAGCCACCGGAACCTCAACCGACAGCGGCTATCCGGAGCACACCTTCACGTGGGACACCACGCTGCGCATTCGCGCCGCGCTGAACGCTCTTGGAGTACGAACAGCGATGTCGCGCGGGAACGACGACGCGTTAGGACCCTGCGTCGATGAACGCGCCGCGATGGCCAATGCCCTGCACCCCAATGCAATCGTGTCCATCCACGCCGACGGGGGGCCGCCGAACGGACGCGGATTCCATGTCAACTATTCCGCCCCGCCGCTCAACCAGGCCCAAGCCGGGCCGGCGGTGCAGTTAGCCCACATCATGCGTGATCAACTTGCGGGTTCGGGCATTCCGCCGGCCAACTACATCGGCCAGAACGGCCTGTATGGGCGCTCGGATCTGGCCGGCCTCAATCTGGCGCAGTATCCGGCGGTCCTGGTCGAGCTGGGCAATATGAAAAATCCCGCCGACTCGGCACTGATGGAAACTCCCACCGGGCGGCAGAAATACGCCGACGCGGTGACCAAAGGCGTGGCGGCCTTCCTCGGTTCGCAGGGATCGCAGGCCCAGGCGCGCTGAACCCGATTGCCCGGCTTATCCGGGCCGCCGCTCGAGTTCTTTCTTCAGGTTGTCCAAGACCTCGGACTGAATCTTCTTCAACCCCAGCGGTGCGAACGTCTTTTCGAAGAAACCTTTGATGCCGCCGGCACCCACCCAGGTGGTCTTCACGGTGACGCTGGAACCAGGTCCCGCGGGAGCAACCGTCCAGTTGGTGACCATGGTCGAATTCGCATCCTTTTCGATGACGGTGTGGCCGGCGACGTCGACGCTGGCCTGCACATCACGAACGCGTGACTTAGTTGCCTGGAGTTTCCACTTGGCGACCGTGCCCAGCCCCTGACCGCCTTGCAGCACCTGGTAGTCACGGTAGTGCGGGGAAAGAATTTTCGGCCGAACGTTCTGGTAGTCGGCGACGGCATCCAGTACGACTTTGGGCTCTGCGTTAACCAGGATGGTGCTTGCTGCGCTGACCTGTCCCATCAGGCAAACTCCTTTGCTGTGGATGTGCTGACACCGCGTGCCACCGGGTGCGTCAGGTGCGGTCGGGGACTAGGGTATATGTGGTGCCTGTTCCTGTATCCGCACAGACGGCTCATACGGCGGGCGTCGAGCGGCTGTTGGCCAGTTATCGGTCTATCCCTGCTTCGGCGTCCGTCCGGCTCGCCAAGCCCACCTCAAATCTGTTTCGTGCCCGCGCCAAACGCGACGCTCCC
>JAFAQO010000035.1 GCA_019246375.1 Mycobacterium sp.
ACCAAGGCACCCGGCACAGCCGAGGAATAGCCGCCCCACATCCGCCTGGCTTACCGGTAGAACTCTTGGCCGACAGCAGCGTCATGAACGCTACCCCCGGCAGAGCGTCGCGTCGTACCTGTCGAAGCCGTCGGTATCAACTCGGCATGCACCGTGTCGCCGAACCTGGACCGCATAAGGTGATGCGTCAACGGCACCAAGACGCCGTGCAGGAAGGGATACTTGCGCCGAAGCAGTCGCGCGGCTGTCCGGTACTCGTCCCCGTGCAGTAGACGCACCCGGCCAGGTTGCATCGCGCCGGTCGGCTTGCCTGACGCGGTGGACGGTCCGAATTCGACCATCGGGTTGCGGCGCAGCCGGCGTACCTTGACGGCGCGCTCGAAGCTTCGGAAGTATGCGCGATCTCCCTGGACCACAATGCTGACCGGGCTGGTGCCCGGAGTTCCGTCCGCTCGGAAGGTGGTCAGTCGGATCGTCTTCTGGCGGACGAACCGGGCCAACGCCGGGTCGGTTGTCACGGCCACGACGCCGAGAACGTAGCCAAGCTGACGCAACCGCAGCACGAACGCACCGACCAACGCAACCGACACCACGCCGAGCAGCCACGCTTGCGCGGCCGAACCGCCGAGGTCAAGGTCGGTCACGTGATTGACCGTGTGCACTGTATTCGCCACGGTGAATCCGGCGAGCGCCGTGATTGTCGCGTCTGACCAGATAAGCGCGAGTAGCAAGATGAGACCGAGGCCGAGCTGGAACGCGCCGATGTCGTGCAGGAAGTGCTCGTGCGAGTCGAATCCGACGAATTCGGCGAATGAACTCGGATCTATCAGACACCGAAGTCCTGCCCCAACGGTGGCCAGCCCCACGACGGCTGTCAGCGTCACCAGGTAAACCTGTGCCGGAGTACTCAAGCGAGTCATGCTGCCGTCCTTCACGAGTTTCGTTCCTCGATTACCGGACGGGACAACGCACGCAGGTGTGACATCGCCATGCCTGCACGTCTTGCCCTAATCGCGTGGCTTCCGGTGCGCTGTGCGGCGGTGGAACCGGCGATCATGCGAAACGCTGATCGTTAACACGTTTACCCGCTTATGATCGCCGGACGTTCTGCTCACCATAGGAAAGACTCGATGACCAACCCCGCACCGCAGCCCGGCTGGTACCCCGACCCGTCCGGCGCGTCAAGACAACGTTATTTCGATGGTCGACAATGGACCCACCATGCGGCTCCGCTCTCGCCCCCGCCGTTGATCGTCATCGGCGCGCCTGCACCTGTGGTCGTCACCACTGGCCCTAATCACGCCTTACATCTAGTCCTTACCCTGCTGACATGCGGTATGTGGCTACCGGTGTGGCTGATCGTCGCCATCGCGGGCACTAACCGGGTGCATGTGGCCGGCCAGCCGGCCCGTTCCAATGCCGGCTGGGCGATCGGCGGGCTGTTTGGCGGCCTGTTCCTCCTGGGTCTTGCGGTCACTCATTGGCATGTTTTCCTCGGCCTGGTCGCTCTGGCGGGTCTGGGATACCTCGGATACCGGGCGTATGAACGTGCGGTCGACCGCCGAGCGGAGCAGGCCAAGATCGCAGCCCGTGCCGACGAGCAGCACCGGGCGTTCATGTCAGGTGACTCGTCCGGCATCTACGGCCTGTATCCCCCTGTGCCACCGCTCGATCCCCGCCGATAGCTGTCGCTTCGAGCTTGCGGCCTTCACCGGTGTGGCACCCAGACGACCGCGGTGTCGATCGACGCCGGTTGGGCCATGCGACGCACGCCCGCCGCGCCGCGACGGGTTACTGCGGGTGAGTTGCCAGGTAGTCTCCGACCGGCATCGGTGACACCGCGGCGTAACCGATGGGTAGCAACACGTCGCCGGCAGTCGTGTAGTAATAGACGTCCCATCGGTAGTAGCCGGCAAACGCAGCGGGATCGGCTGCAAGCACGGCTGCGTATTGGTTGACCGCCCGCACATATTCGTGCGCATTGTTGTACCGGTAGATGGCGTGATCACGATCATTGGCAAAGCCATTAGCAGCGAGGTAGCGGCCCGCTGCCATGATGCTGTCGCGGGGCGAGTGGATATCACCGCCCTCGCCGTAGGCGGCGAACGTCGAGGGCAAGAACTGCATGGGGCCTTGCGCCCCGGCGGTGCTTACGCCGACGACGCTGCCGAAGTGGGTCTCGATGAGGTTGATCGCGGCCAGGTAGTTCCAGCCGACGCCGGACTCCGACTCCGCCTCGTGGTAGTAGCTCAGCAGCTCGCCGGCCGCAATTGGAGGGTCGATGCGCCATGCCGGCAGCGTGTCCCTAGGGTGTGCCATCGCGGTGAGCTGCCGACGGGCGTCGACATTGCGGTCGAAGACCTCGAGTAACGACGGCGGGATTCGCGGTCGCGCAACCGCATCCCATTCGGGGTGTCGCCCTATTGCGCGATACGCCGCCTGCTGGCGGCGCGCCGCCGCCACCAACGCTGCCTCCGCCGTCGACGGGTCACGCAGCGCGAGCTCGTCGGCGACAAGGTCGTCGGCCAGCTGCGCGGGGTCTGACGCCAGCTGGGGCTGCGCGCCCTCAGGCGTGCCCGGCGCGGCAGCCACCACTGTTGTGGTTGACGCTAGCGCTGTGGCGGCCACTGTCGTTGCGGTTGAGGCGGCCACCGCTGTTGTAGTTGGCGGCGCACCCGGCTCTGTACAGCCGACGAGTGCGAGCATAATCGTGCCGAGGGCAAGCGGCGCGCCGCGCCGTATCGTGCGGACCCTCGCGAGAGCCGATCTCAGCGGAGAAGCGACTAAACGGTCACGGCTCACTGTGTTCACTTCCGTCGATTGCCTGAATTCCTGGGCTGCGGCTGCTGGGCCCGCAGCGATTCTTTCGTATCGGACCGGATGACATCAATGCGGTGCCGGCTATCAGCGTGGATGACGAGACCCTATGGCCAGGCGTCGGGGCCTGTCCCGCAAAACGGGGGTTAACCAACAACTACACGATCTTCAGATTGTGCTGCGCCTCAATATCTTTGGTGCTCACAAGTTGGCTCACTCCTATTAGGTGTGCCAGGCGCGTCGAGCGACACGATAGAAGTTGCCGCCAAGCACAGCGCGGATGTCGGTGCTGCTCACCCGCGCCGACCAAGGTGCGCGCCGAGTGTCAGCAGCGTTTCGGGCGGCATCCACTGGATCGGCCCCCAACGGGTATAGCTGTCGTCGAACAGGTGCGGATTACGGGTGAGCTCGTCAGCGAAGTCCGCATAGTCGAAGGAGAAGTCGGTACTGACGCCGACGTGTTCGATGCCAACCAGGGCTGCCGCATACTCCAGCTGCCGGGTCATGGCGTCGAGGGTTGGGGTATTGGGGCCCAGGAAGATACCGACTCCGGTGATGCCGATGACCCCGCCGGTGCTCGCGCACGCCCGGGCCTGCTCGTCGGTGATGTTGCGGGGGTGATCCCAGACCGCCCGCATACAGGAGTGGCTGTAAATGACCGGACCCGTTGACGCCTCGCACATGTCCAGTCCGGTGCGCGCGCTGCAGTGCGATCCGTCGGGAACCATCCCGATCTTGTTCATCTCGGCGACGATTGCACGGCCCCATGCGGTGAGACCACCGTCGGTGGCGTCTAGACAGCCGCTGCCGGCACGGTTGGCGTGGTTGTAGGTCGGCAGCAGGGTACGCACGCCGAGGTTGGCCAGCGTAGCCAGGTTGTCGACATCGTCGTCCAGGGGACCGGAATCTTCGAGGTCGAACACCACCGCGATACGGCCCGCACCGGTAATCGCTGCGACATCGTCGATGCTGGCTGCCACCTCCAGGCCCGGGTGGGCCTGGACCGCAGCGCGGTAGTGCCGCAGCAGCGCTAGCGTGTCGTTGAAGCTGTGGGGCGCATATCCTGCGTTGACCGATACGAATGCGCCCCCGGGCCGCTGGTATCGGGTCAACGGGTCGACATCAGTGTCAGTCTGGAGCGGCAGACAGAGATGCTGATCCCACAGGAGTGACGTCACGTCTACCGATACTGCACCATGTGGCATGGGGTCAGACCGGCGGCGACGGTATCCGGTGTGGCGATCATGACCAGGCCGCGGACTACGGCTTGATTCCTCGATGCCGGCGCCCAGCGCACCGGTGATGTTGCGTCGAGCAAGGTCGATCTGGAGGCGGTTGAGCTATGACTACGAGAACCTGTTGTTGACGCGGGTGAGCGAGTGTGCGATGAAG
>JAFAQO010000010.1 GCA_019246375.1 Mycobacterium sp.
GCGAAAAAGGCGCTCAGTGCATCGGCCCACCGGGGATCGGCCAGCAGGTTGCCGCGCCCCTCGGCAGGTGCCTCCCGTGGAGTCGGAGACTGCTCCTTATGAACGTCGCCGGCCACTCCCTGTGCACCGCGCGGTTCTGTGTCGTGGTCGCCCAGGATCATCTGGGCCAGGGCGCGGTCTACGTGGGCGTACAGGTCGCCGCGTCTGCTGAACATCTCCAGCACGTAGCGCCCGCCGCGACGCTCCTCGGCGTCCGCCGAGCGCAGCGCGGGCTCCAACTGGATCAGGATCTCGTGTTGCTGCTGTTGTGTCAGCGGCTCATGCTGAGCCACCTGCTCCACTAGATCGGACAGGTACGACAGCGGGGCGGGTGGTGGGTCGGGTAACTGCTCAGGTGCAGGTGGTGCCGGTGGGAGGGTTCCAAGTGCACCGGCCAGGGCGAACGCCGCCTCTCTCCCTGACTGCGAATAATCGATGATCTGGCGCATCGAGAGGGTGCGGGGAAGAGCGTCAGGAAGCCGCTCCACCGCAAGCGGTAGTACCGGCTTGTTCAGCGCCAACGCCCATTCCAGCTCCCGCTTGCACGCCACCGAGCTCAGTGTGTGGTCGGAAACAATCGCCACGAACACATCGGAGTCGGCGATGCGCCCCAGAATCTCGTGCCACCACGTTTGGCCGCCCCGAAGCGACGAATCCACCCAGGTCTGATAGCCCAGCGCATGCAGGTCGCGGACCAGCGCCTCGACGTCACGCTTGTTCTCACGGGCATACGAAATGAACAGTTGCCGCATGCCACCTCCCGAGAACTCTGGTGCCTACGGCTGGAATGACCCACAAAAACCCTAGACACAGATAAATCGTGCACGCCGAACTGGCCGCGTGGATGAGTAATCGACTACTTCCTTTTGACCGTTTCATTTAGTAGTGCCTACTTCAGTCACCGCGAGCGGGAGGTATGCGGGGCTGTTAAGGGCGGCGCTGCCGATGGCATGCCGCGACACCACTCGGTGGACCAAGGATCCGCCCAGTCCGGACAACCGGTCCTCTAGACCGATGCCCAGGGCCAATTACCCGGTCCTAGTGCCCCGTGACGCCAGTTGCTCTGTTTGATGTTGGTTGTGGTGTTGGCTGAGTAGCGGGCTGAGTTGCCGACGTTGTCCGGGCACGGACCGCCACAGTCGCGACGCGAGCGCGGATCCCGTTGTGGCACAACGAAGGGGTGCACGGCTGTCTAAAGTAGGACAACTTCTTCACCGTTGCGGCCGGGAATCCGCCCGAAGGCACGCCGAATCTGCGCGTCTTCGCTGAGAGTGCGCTGATCGAAAAGCGAAAGCCCACAGGATCCGAGCAGCTTGGCCAACCGTTCGCGGGAGGGCCGGCCCAGAGCCCGCTCCCCTCCCTTCGAGAAATCCGGATATCGATCACTCTCGCAACGATCCGAAGGGCGTGACCAAAGGCAGTACCTGCCATTCGGAGGCGGCCCCCGGTCCTGTATCGGCGATCACTTCGCCAGGCTGGGGGCCACCCTCGCACTAGCAAGCGTCATCCGGCGAATCGAAATCCGTTCGCGTGCGGCCGACTTCCCCATCACCACACCACTTACCGCCATCGCCGCCCTACCAGTCTGGGTGCGCGGTTCCGGTGCCTACCAAATGCCATGCCGGCGCAGCCGCGGTCGCGATTGCACCGACTGCCAAAACGCCTAGTTCACGCGGTGGAGCACAGCACGGCGCGCCCACCACACCTGGCGGTGATGCCTACACACAAATCCGCAGATTGGCCCCCACGTTGGAAGCGGGCCGAAGAGTTCGCGCATCGAAGTCGACCACGCTGACGGCGCGACTCGGTCGTGAAGCGGAGTAGCTTGGCGACCATGACAAACGAGGTAATGGACTGGGACGAGGTCTATCGGCAGCAGGGGGTCTTCGAAGGACCGCCGCCGTGGAATATCGGTGAGCCGCAACCGGAATTGGCTGAGTTGATGCGGGCGGGCAAGTTCCGCAGCGACGTGCTCGACGCCGGGTGCGGTTTCGCGGAGCTCTCGCTGGCGCTGGCCGCGCAGGGCTACACGGTGGTCGGCGTCGACCTCACGCCGACGGCGATCGCGGCCGCGAAAAAAGCGGTGCAGGAGCGCGGATTGAGCACCGCCACCTTCGTGCAAGCCGATATCACCTCGTTGACCGGCTACGACGGCCGCTTCAACACGGTTGTCGACAGCACGCTGTTTCACTCGCTCCCGGTCGAGGGCCGCGACGGCTACCTGCGCTCAGTGCACCGCTCAGCGGCCCCCGGCGCCAGCTACTACGTGCTGGTATTCGCCAAAGGCGCGTTCCCGGCCGAGTGGGAAACCAAGCCCAACGAGGTGGACGAGGACGAACTGCGCGCCGCGGTAAGTAAATACTGGGAGATCGACGAGATTCGGCCCGCCTACATCTACGCGAATATTCCGCAGGTTCCGCCACAGGGCCCCCAGCCGCCGACGCAGATGCCGCCGCACGACCGCGACGAGAAGGGCCGGATGAAATTTCCTGCTTATCTGCTAACGGCGCACAAGGCCAGCTGATTACCCTGTCGCGGTAGTCGCAGTAGCCAGCGCCTCGGCAAAGAACACCAGCTCATCGGTAGTGACATCAACGTGCGGCGAGATCCGCAGCACCGGTCCCGTCAATTCCAGCGGTGCACGCTCCACTCCCACGAATGTGGTCACAATCTGGCGCTCGGCAATTAGCCACCCGCGCACCGCCTGCGGATCCGCGCCGTCGAGCGGAGCCAGCGTCGTGATCGCACTCGGCTCATCGACCGATTCCACCACCCGCCAACCGCGCACGTCGCCCAGCACCGTGCGGCTGTGTCGACCGACTTCGGCCAGACGCGCCCGTACCGCCGCGGGGCCGGACGCCAGGTGCTCACCCAATGCCACTGAAAAGCCCACGCGCACAGCAATGTTGGCTTCACCCAATTCAAGACGCTGAGCCACCGACAGCGACGACACCCACTCCGGTGGCGGCAACCGCGGTCGCAGTTGCTGCAGCAGCGGCGCACGCACGGCAAGCGCGCCGACACCCCGCGGACCGGCCATCCACTTGCGCGACGACGAATACATCACGTCCGCGCCGACCGCGCAGTCGATCTGACCCAGCGCCTGGGCGGCGTCGACAATCAGCGGCAGTCCCAGTTCACCGCAGAGTTGCGCCATCGCCGCCAGCGGCTGCACGACACCGCGGTGGCTGGCCACCGCGGTGAGGTGGACCAGGTCGGGCGGATCGGCGGCCAGGCGGGTTGCCGCCGCGTCGACCGCCACCCTGCCGAGATCGTCAGTCGGCAGCGGACGCCGGTCGAATCCGTGCGCGGCCATCACGGCCAG
>JAFAQO010000040.1 GCA_019246375.1 Mycobacterium sp.
ACGTGTTCGAGGCGGAAAATCTCGATGAAGCATTGACCTTGGCGCGCGACATCCCGGTCGCCACGTATGGGGCTGTGGAGGTCTGGCCGATGTACCACTCGTTCGATCCCGATTGGTCGCGCGCCGGCGGCCAGTGGCTGGCGCTGCTGCTGGAGCCACCTGCATCCGCATTTCCTCCAGGGACACCGGAATGGCAGGCGATCGCGGCACGGCACGGCGAGTTTGCCGCTGCTGCGGACGATCACATTGTCGGCGGTGCCGCCTTGCATGAGCCGTCCACCGTGACCACCGTGCGGGTGCGTGACGGCGAAGTGCTCCTGACCGACGGGCCCTATGCCGAGGGCGCCGAAGTCGCCAACGGCTTCTACGTGCTGGGGGCGGCAAATCGAGACGACGTCGTCAAGCTCGCGTCGATGATCCCGGCAACGACCGTCGAATTGCGGCAACTTGCCGGGGTGTCGGGGCTGTAAGCCCCCATGACCGACCTGGACGGCGTCTTCCGGCGCGAATGGGGTCCGGCTGTCGCCACGCTCGCGCGGTGGTCAGGGGACCTGACCGTCGCCGAGGACGCCGTCCAGGAAGCCTGCACCGAGGCGCTACGGGCGTGGCCCCGCAACGGTGTGCCGCGAAACCCCGGGGGATGGCTGGTGACGGTTGCCCGCAACCGCGCCCGGGATCGGTTGCGCCGCGAATCCGTCCGTCCCGGAAAGGAGTTGGCAGCGGTGGTCGACACTATCCGGGCGCGCACAGACCAAACCGAGCCGCATCCGGTCCGCGACGACGAGTTGCGGATGATGTTCACCTGCGCTCATCCAGCGCTGGACCGGCAGTCACAACTGGCACTCACGCTGCGGCTGGTGTCCGGATTGACCGTCGCCGAGATCGCGCGCGCCCTACTGCAGACCGAGGTCGCCATCGGCCAGCGAATCACCCGTGCCAAAAACAAGATCAGGCACGCTAACATCCCGCTGCGGGTACCACCGGCCGAGCTGCTACCCGAGCGCACACCACACGTGCTCAGTTGTATCTACTCGGTGTTCACCGAAGGTTATTGGTCGACCGCGGGCCCCTCGGCGGTCCGCGACGACCTGTGCGACGAGGGAATCCGCCTGGCCGACGCGCTGTGCACCCTAATGCCGGCCGAGCCGGAGACCCACGCGCTGGCGGGCCTTATGTTGCTGCATGATTCACGGCGCGCGACCCGGGTCGACGATGCCGGGGCGCTGGTGCCGCTCGAGGAGCAGGACCGGCGCCGGTGGGACCGTGCCCGCATCATCCGCGGCCTGGAGCACCTGCGGCTGGCCGAGGGATCGACCGGCCACTACTTCCCGCAGGCGGTGATCGCCGCATTGCATGCGACTGCGCTGTCGTGGGAGCAGACCGACTGGGCGGCGATCTGTGCGGCCTACGATCGGCTGCTGCAGACGGCGGACTCGCCGGTGGTGCGGGCCAACCGAGCGCTGGCCCTGGGATTCCGCGACGGTCCGGACGCCGGACTGGCCGCCTTGGAGCAGGTGGCCCGAGACCAGCGAGTGACCCGTTTGGTGCCGTCGATCCGCGCGGATCTATTGCGGCGCGCCGGGCGGACGTCGGAAGCGCTCACCTGGTATCGAAAAGCATTGGCAGTCAGCGGTTCCGAACCGGGCCGCGACTTTCTGCGCCGGCGCATCGCCGAGTGCGGCGGTTACCCTTAAACCTCGGCGAAGTTGCGGGTGACTGTCGGGTCGACCGGAATGCCCGGGCCGGTGGTGGTCGAGATGGTGACCTTCTTCAGGTAACGCCCCTTCGACGTCGACGGCTTGAGTCGCAGCACCTCATCGATCGCGGCGCCGTAATTCTCGGCCAGCCGCTTCTCGTCGAACGACGCCTTACCGATGACGAAGTGCAGGTTGGCCTGCTTGTCTACGCGGAAGTTGATCTTGCCCCCTCTGATGTCGGCCACGGCCTTGGCGACGTCGGGGGTCACGGTCCCGGTCTTGGGGTTGGGCATCAGGCCGCGGGGCCCCAGAATGCGAGCGATCCGACCGACCTTGGCCATCTGATCGGGTGTGGCGATGGCGGCGTCGAAGTCCAAAAACCCGCCCTGGATCTTCTCGATCAGGTCGTCACTGCCAACGATGTCGGCACCGGCGGCCTGGGCTTGCTCGGCCTTGTCGCCTACGGCGAACACGGCGACGCGTGCGGTCTTGCCGGTGCCGTGCGGCAGGTTGACCGTGCCACGCACCATCTGGTCCGCCTTACGCGGATCGACACCGAGCCGGATGGCTACCTCGACCGTCGCGTCCTGCTTTTTGGAAGACGTCTCCTTGGCCAGCTTGGCCGCTTGCAGCGGGGTGTAGAGGTTGGTGCGGTCCACCTTCTCGGCGGCGGCGCGATATACCTTGCTGTCCTTGCTCATTCGATATCCAATCTGACGTTGGTTGTGGTTAGGTGCGGGCCGAAGCTGGCCCTCCCACGGGATTAACGCTATTCGACGGTGATGCCCATCGACCGGGCGGTGCCGGCGATGATCTTGGCGGCAGCGTCGATGTCGTTTGCGTTGAGGTCGACCTTCTTGGTGTCGGCGATCTCGCGAACCTGATCCCAGGTGACCTTGGCGACCTTGTTCTTGTG
>JAFAQO010000340.1 GCA_019246375.1 Mycobacterium sp.
GTGGCCTCGGGTTCCTGATCAACGGCAATATGTCCGTCGCCGCCAGTGGCCAAGGCGGGCTGCTGGTGCGGGTGCCGCCGGCAGACACCGACAAATTGCTGACGCGTGAGCATGTGAGCCCCATGGTGATGCGTGGCCGGGAAGCTCGGGGCTGGCTGCGAGTGGACGCCGAAGCGGTGAAAACCAAACGTCAACTCCAGAGCTGGGTGACCCGCAGCGTCGACTACGCGCGCCGCCTTCCCCCGAAGTGACGCACGGGTTTGTGGCATTTCGCTGCGGGTAAGCGGTGCGTTATGGGCAAGTCCGAGCAACTGATACGACGACTGCTGAAGGTTGCCGGCACAACCTACGCGGCTGAGGCGGGAGTCCGGATCAACGACAAACCGATGCCGCTGTTCCAGCTGCTGGTGCTGTGCATGCTGGCCAGCAAGCCGATTGACGCGTCGATCGCCATGAGCGCCGGGCGTGAACTGTTCAAGGCAGGCCTCCGCACGCCGAAAGCCGTCCTAGCGTCCGATCGGCAGACCATGATCAGCGCATTCGGCCGTGCCCATTACGTGCGCTACGACGAAAGCTCAGCCACCCGGCTCACCGACATTGCCCAGCGAGTCAGCGACGAGTACTCCGGCGATCTGCGGGAGCTCGCACAGCGCAGTCACCACGACGTCCGCGCGGCCGCCGCCATGCTCAAGAAGTTCAAGGGAATCGGCGACACCGGTGCAGACATCTACTTGCGCGAAGTCCAAGATGTCTGGACCTGGGCGCGGCCATATTTCGACGAACGCGCCACTACCGCCGCCAAGCAACTGGGTTTGCCTACCGACCCGGCCAAACTTGCTGCCCTCGCACCGCGGGCCAACGCCCGCCTGGCCGCCGCGCTGGTGCGGGCGTCGCTGGACGACGACGTGCGCCGGCAGGTCACCGGTTGACCCGACGGTGAGTGTGCGGATCGGCACGTCCGGATGGTCCTACGACCACTGGGCCGATGTGCTGTACCGCCCCGGCCTGCCGTCCGCGCGCCGGTTGTCCCGCTACGTCGAAGTGTTCGACACCGTGGAGTTGAATGCCAGTTTCTACCGCTGGCCGAAGGATTCGACATTCGCCGGCTGGCGCAATCAGCTGCCCGACGGGTTCACCATGTCGGTCAAGGCGCATCGCGGGCTGACCCACTATCGTCGGCTGGCCTCCCCCGAACCGTGGATCGAGCGGTTCGAACGCTGTTGGCAGGCGCTTGGTGACCGCCACGGTGTGCTGCTGGTTCAGCTGCATCCCGAGCAGCGCCGCGACGATGCCCGCCTCGACTCCTTCTTGGCCGGCGTGCCGGCGTCGATACGGGTGGCCGTCGAGCTGCGGCACCCGTCGTGGAACGATCCCGCGGTGTACGCGCTGCTGGCAAACCGGCGGGCCGCGTATGTGGTGATGAGCGGCGCCGGGCTGGCGTGTATCCCGCGGGCCACCACCGATTTGGTGTACGTCCGAATGCACGGCCCGGATCCGGCGGCGATGTATGCGGGCTCCTACCCGCCCAAGGAATTGCGGCGATGGGCTGACCGGATCACCGCCTGGGATAGCGAAGGCCGAGACGTGTGGGTGTACTTCAACAACGACCCACACGGCCATGCCGTGCGCAACGCGCTCTCCTTGCGGCGCCTTGTGACCTGAGCGGCGGCGAGTAGTCTTTCTGCCATGGCCAGGTCGACAACCTTCGTCATCGTCGGCGGCGGACTGGCCGGGGCTAAAGCGGCAGAAGCTTTGCGCGACAAGGACTTCGATGGAGGAATTGTTCTTGTCGCCGAAGAAGATCAGCTGCCCTATGAACGCCCGCCGCTGTCGAAGGAATTTCTCGCCGGAACGAATTCGCTGACCGACTTCACCGTGCACGACTTCGCCTAGTACCGCGATCACGATGTCGACCTGCTGCTCGGCGCCCGGGCGACGTCTGTGGATCCGGCCGCCCATACCGTCGGGCTGGCCGACGACACCACCGTCGGATACGACAATTTGGTCCTGGCCACCGGGTCGGCGTCCAGGCACCTACCGATACCGGGATCGGATGCCGAAGGTGTGCACTATTTGCGGACCTTCACTGACGCCTCAGCGCTGGATTCAGTGCTGGCGGAAGGGTCGTCGCTCGCAGTCTCCCGTGGACGCAGCTAAGCTGGCCGACTCCCAGGTGCCGCTGGCCGAGTTAACGCGCTGAGTCACCGGTCAATCGGAAGTAACGTCGTCAAGCGGAGCCCAGCTGTTATCGATGACGCTGGGCAGGCGTAGCGCCTGCAGGCGGTCCCGCTCCGTGCGCCTGCGTTTGATCCGCAATCGTGCATCTGACGGCATGGTGAGCAGCTCATCGCAGGTCAGGTAGTACGCGTCGCCCACTGTGTCGATCAGTTCCGCGGAAACACGTCGAGCTGCCAACTCCCGCAACGTCTTTCGGAGTTCATGGGTGAACCGCATGGTGGTGTCGTAAGCGAGTTCGCGGGAGGCGCGGGCGTTGGCCGCCATCCGCTCGGCCAGCGTCGTCGCCGACCCGTCGGATGACCCCGACTCGGTGGGTTCCCGCGCGGCGGCATCCGCAGCGGCCATGAGCAGCAACGCCGGGGCGTCGCCGAATGTCGGGTTGCCCAGTTCGACCTCCCCCGGTCCGCGGTGGGCATTTTGCGCTACCGCGGCGACGAAAGCGGCGGCGACCGTGCGTGACAAGCCGCGGATACCATCGAGATCCCCGTGGGCCGCCAGCGCGCGCAGTTCTGGATTTCGCCGCAGCAGCGCCGCCAGCCGCGAAACCTTCTCGACGATGCGTTGGCTTTCGATGAGCGTGTCGATCCCGGAAACGCCGATGTTCGCTCCGGTATGAGCCAGTGTCGCCGCGGTGATGCCGGAATCGATAACCCAAAGCGCCGTCAGACTCCAACCCTGCTGTACCCGGTTGCGCAACAACTGGATCCGGGTCTCCAGGTGCGCATCGGAGAGGGTGTTCAATTTCGCTATATCGACGTGCTCGAGCACTGCAGCGGCAGCGTAGGCTTGCGTGTCGCCTTTCAGATGGCGCAATAACGCCAACGCCCGGCCGGTGGCGACCGCCTTGGCAGCAGAACCGAGCATCGGTGGCGGACGGCCAGCCGGAAACACCCGCTGCGCCAATGGGTTTTCGCCAAGTGCACGCTCAGCGATGACGCGCTGGTCCCAGCCGGGCAGCTGACCCGCGGCGAGCACGCTGGCCGAAACCGCGGCATAGGGACGATGACCGAACACCGCGATGGCCCTGCGCTCCCATTCGGCGGCGATTGCGCTGCCCGGCGTCATGACGTGCGACATCACCTTGGTGGCCGAACGCAATCCGGCCAGCTGGACGTCCAGCGTCATCGGGGTTAATGGGCCGGGCAGCGCCTCGGCGAGCCCTGCCTCGCTGAAGACGGGGAACCGAGGATCGATCCGGTCGTCGAACTCGCCCTCCAATCCCTCCGGTGCAGCGCACTGCAACCGTGCGTCCTCGGACCGAACGCGCCGCGGCGCAGCTTCTGCGGGTAACGGCAGATGGCCGGGCAAGTCGATTGCACCAGCGACGTCGAGGCGGCGGCCGGCAAGTCCACGTGCGGTGTCCGCGACCGCCTCGGTTGCCGGCCAGCCGAACTCGAACATCCAATCCTCCTGCAGTGCAGCAATATTCAGCGCAGGAGTCAACTGGAACCAATTTTGCGGGCGGTGGTGTCGCGACCGGGTGGCGGCTTCTAGCAGGCGCCGCGCGGTGATCACATTGGTGGTGTCCGGCGGAGCCAGGTCGACCACACCGGTGCGATTGCTGGTGACGGCCAGAACCAGGAAGCGGACCAAGTCGTCGAGATGCAGCAAGCGCACCGGCCGCGACGAGACCTTGGTGTGCAGCAGCGTGGCCACGGTACGGCACACCATCCAGTCAAGCTGGCGGCCCACCGCCGGCGCCGCGCGGATGATCAAGCTTGGCGCCCAACTGGTGGATACCAGCCGCTCGGCCTGCCGGTAGATCGACGGATGGCCCGCCGCCTGGGACACGAACACCAGCCAGTCACCGGCTCGGGCCGCCGCATCGCTGACGCGCGCGACACCGTTGATGCCGGCGGCACCCAGCGCGCTGGTGTCGACCGGTGCGAGATGAAGCACCACATCGGCCTCGTCGGCCAATTCATGGAGCACGGGGTCATCCAGTGGTGCGCACACAAAGTCGACACCGGGATCCAGGCAATCATCGGGTTGCTCCGCGATGCCGCTGACCGTGTGCCCGGCGGCCACCAACTGGCGCGCGACTGAACGCCCGACTAGTCCAGTGACGTCGGTAATCAGGATCCGCACGTTGCGTCACCTCCCCAACGCTTGCTTAGACAATAAGCGCGTAGGCCGGACGGTTGTGCCACTTTGACCCCAACGTCAGAATCTGGGCCGCCCGGCAGCCAGGCGATACCGCTGCTAGTGCAATGTCGCGGTGCCGTCTGGGCGGACCGTGACCTTGGCCCCGGCGATGTCCTCACGCACGGTCGCTTCCGCAGCGGCCGGATCGGTGATGACGGCCAGCGTGCGCGCCTCGTCGGGCGTGCGGATCGCCACAAACGCCTTCTCCGGTTCGCCGTCCCGGTTGAACGGTGTCGTCCACGATTCGATGGTGCCGACGCCCTCCCACTCGACCGCCGCCGGTCGAGTGGGCTCCCGGTCGACCTCGGATTGCACGTCTTCCCAGCGGAATTCGGACGGTCGCGGCGCGGTGCCGTACACACCGAAACTGTGCTTGGTCAGGTAGCCACCGTTGGCGGTGATCAGCCCGAGCCGGCCCGGGCGGGCCACCAACAGCTCAGCCATCGTGGCGATGGAATGGGTGACGTAGTTGCTCCACGGCCCGCCGGCGAAGGTCAGGCCGCCGGTCACGGTCAGTGGCCGATCCCGGTCGTCGACCGTAAGGCCCAGTTCGGCCGCCGCGACCTGAACCGCGGAGGGAAAACACGAATACAGGTCAACGTGGTCGATGTCGTCGATACCGAGGCCGGCCAGTTCGAGCACCCGAGCGCCAGCGATCCTGATTGCGGGCGAACGGTGCAATTCGTCCCGCTCACTGATCGCGTAGGTGTCATGGGCATCGGTCCCCGCATAGGGGAACACCCACCGTTCGGTGGGAACCCGGAGGTGAGCCGCCGTTTCGACCGAAGTCAGAACCAGCGCGGCCGCCTGGTCGACCATGTTGTTGGAGTTCATCAGCTTGGTATAGGGCCAGCTGATCATTCGATTCTGCGGGCCCGGCCGGCCGATCTGCTCGGCGGTGAAGGGTTCGCGGATCCACGCATGCGGATTTCTCACCGCGACGGCGCTGAACCGCGCCCACAACTCGCTGATGCGGCGACGGTGATTGCGCGTCGACTCCCCGGCACTGATTCGCAGCGCCTGCTCGAACATCGGATACACATACGCCGGCCGGTCCAGCTTGATGCGTTGCTCGGCCGGCCCAGCCATCGGCACATGCTCGTCGCCGCCCTGCGCGATGGGCACCGACTCGTCCTGGTGAGTCCAGGTGAGCCTGCTGCCCTTCGCTCGTAGCTGGTTCCGGGTGCGCCATGTTTCGGCTCCCGCGATAAGCACCACGCCGGCGCTCCCGCGCTGAATGTCCAGGCACGTCTGGTTGACCAGGGACTGCGGCACGTTGCCGCCGACTCCGCTGTAGCGGGTGGCGGCGTTGGCTGCGCCGATGCGCTGGCCGAGTAACAGCCCAGGGTCGCGGTATCGCGCCGACAGCAGGTTCACCACGCGGATGGAGTCGACGGCGCTCAGCACCGATGCCTCGCCGGCCTTCCGCGCCGCGGCGGCCATCAGGTCGACGGGCTCGACGTCCGGGTTTTGCTCACGCTGATTGACTTGGCCGTAGCCGATCAACACCGGTGTCTTCGGGTCGACGGGCATCGAAGAAAGCCTTTCACGATCGTTGCGGCGCCGGCCTCGCGACGCATGCCGAAAGTAGCACTCGCCGCTTGCGCTCTAGGATCGTCGGCGTGACCGCCGCAGTGACCGATGTCGACATCCGCGAAATAGACGAGCTGCGGCTACTGGAAGCCGAAGCCGTGCACATCATCCGGGAAGTGGTCGCCGAGCTGGCCCGCCCGGTGCTGCTGTTCTCGGGCGGCAAGGACTCGATCGTGCTGTTGCGCCTGGCGGAAAAAGCGTTCCGGCCGTCGTCGCTGCCGTTCCCGGTGATGCACGTCGACACCGGCCACAACTTTCCCGAGGTCATCGAATTCCGCGACCGCAGGGTCCGTGGGCACGGTCACAAGCTGATCGTCGCCTCGGTGCAGGAATCCATCGACAGCGGCCGGGTGCCCGATCCTGGCCCGGGCGCATCGCGCAACCGATTGCAGACCCGTACCCTGCTCGACGCGCTGGAAGCCGGTGGCTTCGACGCGGCTTTCGGCGGGGCGCGCCGCGACGAGGAGCGCGCTCGTGCCAAAGAACGCATCTTGAGCTTCCGTGACGAGTTCGGCCAGTGGCACCCGCGCCAGCAGCGGCCCGAGCCATGGTCGCTGTACAACGGGCGGATCCGAAGGGGCGAACAGGTGCGGGTGTTCCCGCTGAGCAACTGGACCGAGCTGGACGTCTGGCGCTACATCGAGCTGGAGAACCTCGAGCTGCCATCGATCTACTTCGCCCACCAGCGAGAGGTGTTCGAGCGTGACGGCATCTTGCTGGCCGTCTCGGAGTACGCCACACCGCAAAGCTCGGAGAGATCCGCCGTCGAATCGGTGCGCTACCGCACCGTCGGCGACTTGACCATCACCGGCGCGGTGCGCTCGGCGGCCGCCGACATTGCCAGCGTCGTCGCCGAGATCGCCGCCGCCACGGTATCCGAGCGCGGTGAGACCCGCGCCGACGACCGCACCTCGGCGGTCGCGATGGAAGACCGTAAACGCGAGGGCTATTTCTGATGACCCCAAGCACCAGGCAACTCCTGCGACTGGTGACCGCCGGCTCGGTAGATGACGGGAAAAGCACGCTGATCGGCCGGCTGCTGCAGGACACGGACAGCCTGCCGCGCGACCACCTGCAGGCCGTCACCGACGAAACAGGCGTAGTCGACCTGGCGGCGCTCTCTGACGGCTTGCGCGCCGAGCGCGAGCAGGGAATCACGATCGACGTCGCCTACCGGTTCTTCTCGACCGCGACCCGCAGCTACATCCTGGCCGACACCCCGGGTCACGAGCGGTACACCCGCAACATGTTCACCGGCGCGTCCAACGCCAACGTCGCGGTACTGCTGGTCGACGCCCGCGCCGGTGTGCTGCGCCAGACCAACCGCCACGCCCGCATCGCCAAACTGGTCGGCATCCGCGATCTTGTGGCCACCGTCAACAAGTTCGACCTGGTCGACTTCGACCAGGGCCGGTTCACCGAAGTCGCCGAGCAGCTACAGCGGATGGCCGCGCGCCTCGGCGGCACCGACCTAACCGTGATCCCGATCGCCGCCAAGCAGGGTGACAACGTCGTGCACCGGTCCGAACGCACACCCTGGTACGACGGGCCCACCTTGCTGGAGTATTTGGAAGACATCGAGTTGGCCGCCCCGCAGGCTGAGGCGTCGCGGTTGCGGCTACCGATCCAATGGGTCTCCCGGCCGACCGACCAGCAGCGCCGTCGCTACACCGGACGGCTATCGGCGGGGACGCTGCGGGCCGGCGACCCGGTGATTGCACTGCCGGCCGGCACCCGTACCACGGTGACAGCGCTGGACGCGCTGGACGACGAACGCACGACAGCGGTTGCGCCGCTGTCGGTTTCGGTCGAGTTGGCCGACGACATCGACGTTGGGCGCGGTAACGTCCTGGTCAGCGGCGCCGACGATGCGGTGTTGCCGGTGCTGGCCCGCGAACTCGAGGCGACGGTGTGCTGGTTCGCCGACGCCCCGCTGCGCGCCGGCGAACGGCTGGCGCTCAAGCAGGCTGCCACCACAGTGCGCGCCACGGTGCAACAGCTGCACACCCGGCTGGACCCGGAGACCCTCGACGACCTCGACGATCCGGTTGAGTTGGTCCTCAATGACATCGGCACAGTGACGTTGCGCACCAGCTCCGTCGTGATCGCTGACCCGTATGCCGAGAATCGGGACAGTGGCGCGTTCATCCTGATCGACGAGGCGACCAACGACACCGTCGGTGCCGGGACAATCATCGAGCCCCGAGAAATCAAGCCGGGCGGGCACCCGCGCACCGACATCCGCTGGCATCCGTCATCGCTGGACCGTGACTACCGCTGGCAGGCGACCGGCCAGCCCGGCGCGACGATCTGGTTCACCGGCTTGCCCGCTTCCGGCAAATCGACCATTGCAGTGGCCGTTGAGCGGGCGCTGGTGGAGTCGGGGCGGGTCGCGTACCTGCTTGACGGGGACAACCTGCGGCACGGCCTGTCCGACGACCTGGGCTTCTCGCCGGGCGACCGGACCGAACACATCAGGCGGGTCGGACATGTCGCGCGGCTCCTGGCCGACGCCGGTGTGGTGGCGCTGGCATCGCTGGTGTCGCCGCTCAAGTCCGACCGCCAGGTCGCCCGCGCGCTCAGCGAGGCCGCGAAGCTGCCGTTCATCGAGGTCTACGTGGCCACGTCGCTGGAAGACTGCGAAAAGCGGGATCCCAAGGGTCTGTATGCACGTGCGCGAAGCGGTGAGTTGACGGGGCTGACTGGAGTCAACGCCCCCTACGAGGCGCCGGATAATCCGGACCTGGTCCTCGATACCGCCGGAACATCGGTCGAAGAAGTTGTTGCGCAAGTGATCGCCACGCTCGATAAGCGCAGCCCACGCAACAGTGACGTCGGCGCGTAGTCGCGGCCGGCAGCCGGAAGCGCGACGGGCCCCGCTCTTCTACCTGAACTTTGTGCGGCATTCACCGAAGGCTCGGACAATCGACGGATGAGCTCAGAAACCGCGACAATCGCAACCCTCTCCGACGACGAAGTTGCCCTCATCGACAGCTACTGGCGCGCCGCAAACTACCTGTCGGTCGGCCAGATCTACCTGCTGGACAACCCGCTGCTGACCGAGCCATTAGCACCTGAGCACATCAAGCCGCGACTGCTCGGCCACTGGGGCACCACCCCGGGGCTGAATCTGGTCTACGCCCACCTGAACCGCATAATCCGCAACCGCGACGCCAACGTCATCTACGTCACCGGACCTGGACACGGCGGCCCCGGATTAGTTGCCAACGCCTACCTGGAAGGCACCTACAGCGAGGTGTACACCGGCATCGAGGAAAACACCGAGGGACTGCGAAAACTGTTCCGCCAGTTCTCATTTCCAGGCGGCATCCCCAGCCACGTCGCAGCCCAGACACCCGGTTCGATCCACGAAGGCGGCGAACTCGGATATGCCCTGGTGCACGCTTACGGCGCGGCGTTCGACAACCCCGATCTGGTGGTGGCCTGTGTGGTCGGCGACGGTGAGGCCGAAACCGGTCCGCTGGCCGCCAGCTGGCACTCCAACAAGTTCCTCAACCCCGTCTGCGACGGCGCGGTGTTGCCGATCTTGCATCTCAACGGCTACAAGATCGCCAATCCGACCGTGCTGGC
>JAFAQO010000349.1 GCA_019246375.1 Mycobacterium sp.
TAGTGCGGATCACACGGGATGCAGTGGCCGCCCACTCCGGGACCGGGATAAAACGGCATAAAACCGTACGGTTTGGTAGCGGCGGCTTGGATCACCTCGACGATATCGACGCTGAGCTCCCGAGCCGCACCCGAGAACTCGTTGGCCAGCGCGATGTTCACGGCTCGGAACGTGTTCTCGAGCAGTTTCGTCATTTCAGCCGCTTCTGGCGAGGAGACGCTATGCATGGTGCTCGCGGTGTGACGCAACACCTCGATGGCTCGCACAGTGCACTCGTGTGTGACGCCGCCGACAACCCGGGGTGTGGAATCCGGCGCATGAGCTTCGACACCGGGGTCGATGCGCTCAGGGCTGAACGCAATGAAGACGTCTCGGCCAATTTGGAAGCCCCGCGCCTGCAATGGTTGTACAAGGAATTCGCGCGTGCAGCCGACGTAGGTTGTGGAGGCCAGCACAATCGTCTGGCCAACTGCCGCGTTGTCGACAACGCTGGCGCATGCTGCCGATAATGCGGTCAGGTCGGGAGTCTGGTGCAGATCTATCGGTGTTGGCACACAGACAACGATCGCGTCCGCGCTCGACACAGCGGAGGGCTCCGTCGTCAATATCAGTCGTTCGCCTTGCAGGTGGCGAGCCAGCCGCTCGCGGTCCCGGTCCAACAGGTCGACGCGTCCCGACTTGACGTCTGTCAAGCGACTTTCGCTGATGTCATACCCGATCATTTCTGCCCCCTCGTCGGCGAAGGAGAGCGCGGTAGGCAATCCCACGTAGCCCAGGCCCACTACGGCTATGCGTCGGCCCTGCAGCGCAGTGCCGAAGGTCGGCGAGCCGGCACCGTGGCTGACCCACACAAGTTCCGTTCCGCCGCCGCTACCTCTCACGGCCGGGCTTCCGCTCCAACGATCCACACAGGCCCCTGCCGGCGATCCGGTAGATGACCCACCTGCCGTCGCTGCCGCCTACGGCACCGGCCATCGCCGCGATGAACTGTGCGACAACCTCCTCGTTGACGGTGATTCGGTTCCCCGCGAGCGTAGCGCTCCCGCCCGTTTGCTCCAGGGCCTTGCGGGCCGCCCCGATAGCGGAAACACTGGTCACCATCTTGGCTACTTACTCAGCTGTGAGGACGTTCGTCATTCAGTGGGTCAAGGAGGGCCGCGTCGAGCACCTGCGGGTGGTGTCGTCGCGCCGGGGCCGGTGCAAGGCGGCGCCGCCAATTCGGATCGTGTTAATCATTCGCCGGGTGATGGTGGTGGGCCACCACGGCATGGCCGCCGCAGTGCTGAGCATGACGTCCTCCTCGGTAATGAGAACGGGGGGCTCCGACACCTCGTCCTGCGCCACGGTTTGCTCAGCGTGTTGGATGACATCCGGCGTTGTCGCGGATGTTGGTGATAGGGACATCTCGTCTCCTCGCCATGTGAGGCTGCGGATACACGGAACGTATGGCCGCCGACCATTCATAAGCACGAGTAGCGGACTACTTGTTCTTCTACGGGTGTCACACGCCGGTCTTCGGCGAGAGGCTTACTACTGCCTGCCGGCTTCCAGTGCGCGCAGTTCGCCAGCCAGGTGGGTGCGAGCCCGCGATTCCCGGCGGCTGCGCCAGTTGCGTGTGAAACGGCGCACAGGGTGGGGCATAAGAAACCTGTCTGGGGCAAGCCCCGACCTCGCCAGCCTTCAGATAGACATGGGTGGTATAGCGCATCGGCGGGAACTTGGTTCGGGAGGCGGGATTCTTCCCGAGAAGATGACCCTCGTCGACCGCATGCTCCAGCGTCATCTTGAGCACCGAGCACGTCCGACGAACCATCCGCGGACTGAGTCCCCCCGGGACATGTCGTTGACCCACAGTTGACTGGAGTCGTGATCGATTTTGCCGATCGGCCAGTCCGCGAAGCGCGGCTCGATCCGCAGTCGCCAATTATCTTCGTATCCGCGACGCACCTTCGGGCTGAGATCGGGTCGGGACGCCAGCCACGAGTGATAGACCGCGCGAAGTTCGATTCTGCCCCGCCTGGGTCCACCACTTCTCCGGCGGCACCGCTGGTGACCAGCTTGGCGGCGAACTGCCGCGCGGCACGAGCCACACAACGTCGACGGTCATCAGCGCTGGAGGAATGAAGTGTGTGGTGAGATGAGGCAAACAGCGGTGGAGGAGACGCGAGACCTTTCGTAAAGGCTCAGACCGTCCAGAATGGTGCGGCCGAATGTGAGGACCCACCCGTCTCTAGCTCGCCCAGCTGCTGCTGTCGAGATGCAGCGCTGATCAGCAAATCGTCTGCCGTTGTTTTACTAGAACCTCGTAATTGTGCAAAGCCCAATGACAATGGCAGCAAACCACTGCCAAGCGGCACAGAAGATGGCGACTAGGGAGGACCAGGATGCAGATCCTCATTGCTGTTGCCGATTGTCAGAGTGGCCATCGGCCGATCTCGCGGCCCTGCCGACGACTGGCTAGGGTCGCAGGCTCAACGTGGTCAGCATGCCGGCGGCCGCCCGTTGCCAGGTGAACATCTCGGCGCGCCGCCTGGCACCGCTGCGGCGGTCGTGTTCTGGCCGGCTGACGATAGCGCTGACCGCATTTGCGATGGCCACCGGGTCGTTATCGGCCATCGCGCCGCTGTCGGCGGTGATGATCTCGGCGAGCGCCGAGGTGCGCGATACCACCGCCGGTGTCCCACAGGCCAGCGATTCCAGCGCGGCCAACCCGAACGTCTCGTGCGGACCCGGCGCCAGCGCGACATCGGCTGAAGCCAGCAAGCCGGCGACGGTACGCCGATTGGAGATGAAACCGGTGAAGTCGACCGGCAACCGGGCGGCCTGTCGTTCCAACCTGGCCCGCAACGGGCCCTCACCCACAACGAGCAGTCGGGCGGCGACGCCGCCATCACATAACGCGGCGAGCGCGTCGATGCTGCGGTCGGCGTGCTTTTCCACCGACAGCCGGCCGCAGTGGATCAGCAGGACCTGAGTCGGCGCGGCCCAGCGCTGCCGCACCAGGGCCGAGCGCCGGCGCGGGTGGAAGGTCTGCAGGTCCACGCCCAGCGGAACGGTGACGGTATTGGTGGCGCCGATGCGATCGAACTCTTCGCGCGCGAACCCGGTCGTGCACACCACGGTGTCGTAGTTCGCGGCGGTGCGCGCGTTGGCGAAATTTGCGAACTTCCGCGCTGCGCGCCGCGGAAGGAATTGGCCCGCGAAGCGATCAAGGCGCTCATGGGAAATCATCACCGTCGTGGCGCCGTGTTCACGGCCCCAGCGGCCCAGTGACCTCAGCGTGAGCCGATCAGAGACCTCCAAGGCGTCGGGCCTGAGTGCTTGCAGCAGCGCGGTTACCGGCCCCGGCATCACCGCCCGATAGCCTCCCGTGAATGGAATCATTCTGGCGGGCACACTGATTCGCACGACACCCGAGCACAGCCGGGTCTGCTCGGCGCCCGGACCGGGAACGATCAGGAACACCTCGTGGCCGCTGGCGCAGTACTCCGCGCCCAGTCGGTCTACCGCGGTGCGAAGGCCGCCGGAGCGAGGTCCATAGAAATTGGCGACCTGAACGACACGCATACTCCTGAGAAGAACCGCTTCCCATGTGCGGTCAACAAGGTGACACCGGCGATTGCCTGAACAGTCGATGAACTCCTCTCCACGGCATCGCCAAGCGGCACCGCTACCGTCAGCGGTCACCGGTAAGCCGAGCGGCATGAGGCCTCATCCCATGTTTGCGTACGTTCCATGCACGGTGAATGCGCGTTCGCTATAACGTTGTGCAGCTTGGGGTTCGGCTTCTGCAGTGATTGACCTTCACAGCTGGGCAACCGTGTACTCGAACCTCGCACAGGCGCAGCAAACTTGAGCACCCCGGCGTGGCCGCCGACAGCAGCCAGGCAAGTGACACGATGCGTGGCTCGCGGCAGGGTCGGTATCCGGCAGTCGACGCGGAAATTGACACCCCGGCCGCAAGGCTTTGCGATCGCGACGGCGAAACCTACAGCGGTGGCGGTCAACTCGACATACGCAACAGGAACAGGCCGTAGGCCGCGATCGATTGGGCGTCGGCGATCACCCCCGAGCGGATCATCTGCTCGACCTCTTCGCGCGCGAACCACGCGCTGCGCATGTCCTGTTCCTCATGCTCGCGATCCGCTTCACCCTCGACGATTCCGGTAGCCAAGAAGACCCATCCGCGCTGACTGCTCATTCCGGGAGCGACGTCCAGCTGCCCGAGCGCCTCAAACGAGGTCGCGCGTAATCCGGTTTCCTCGCGCAGCTCACGCTCGGCCAGCTCCGACGGTTCAGGGTCCGTTAGACCAGGAGCGGTGCCCTGAGGAAACTCCCAGCGTCGCGCGCCGAGAGGATAGCGGAACTGCTCGACCAACCGGAAACGGTGCCCGTCGTAGGGCATCACCAACGCGTAGGCCGGTTTGTCGACGACGCTGTAGATGCCCGAGCTGCCGTCAGGGCGACGGATGTCGTCCTCTCGGAGCACCATCCAGGAATTCCGATAAATTTCCCGGGACGCGACGCGTTCGATGAAGGGCACGCTGCCAGTATCGCCATGACGACCGCACCGGCGCCGCCGTCACGGCGAGCAGGGAGCGTGCGAGGTCATGCCGTCCCAGGAGGCCATCACACGGACCGTCGCTAGCTACTTCGACCTGAAAAAGTCGGGGCGTGGCGGTGGCTGAGCAGGTCGTCGTTTGAGGAGATGATGGCCTCGAACCCTTGGGCAAGAAGGGATCGAGGCCATCGTGTTTAGAACTGTAAATGACCAGTTGTCGTTGTGGGACGCAATATTGCCGCCGGAGCTGTTGGTGTTGCCCGGCGAGTTGGCCCGGGTCGATGTGCTGCTGGACGATTCGGTGTTCTTCACACCGTTCGTGCCGTACTTCGACCCGCGGATCGGGCGTCCGTCGGTTCCGATGGAGACCTATCTGCGGATGATGTTCTTGAAGTCTCGCTACCGGCTGGGCTATGAGGCATTGTGCCGCGAGGTGGGCGATTCGATTTCCTGGCAACGGTTCTGCCGAATCCCGCTCGGTACGCGGGTGCCGCATCCGACGACCTTGATGAAGCTGACCAGCCGGTGCGGAGAGGCGGCCGTGGCCGGGCTCAACGAGGCGTTGCTGGTCAAGGCCGCCGCCCAGAAACTGGTCCGTACCGACAAAGTCCGCGCCGACACCACGGTGGTGGAGGCGGCGGTGGCCTATCCGACCGACTCGGGGTTGTTGGCCAAAGCCGTCGGTGGCATCGCCGGCACCATCCGGCGAATTCACACCGCAGGTGGAGCAACCCGCACCCGCGTGCGTGATCGCAGTCGCTCGGCAGGTCAACGTGCTCGCTCGATCGCCGCCAAGCTGCGGTTGCGTGGTGCCGCGGCCCGCGAAGAGGGCCAAGCCGTGGTCCTGCGGATCACCGGAGAATTGGCTGACATTGCCCAGGCTGCGAGGGCCGACGCCCAAGCGGTACTGCGCAATGCCCGTAGGGGTTTGCGCACCGCAACGGGCCCGCGACGCGGACGGTTGCACCGGGCGGTCAATGACCTGTCCACGCTGTTGGAGCGCACCCAGCAGGTGATTTCACAGACCCGCAGCAGGCTGACCGGGGTGATGCCCGATTCAGCCGGCCGCATCGTCAGCTTCCACGACATCGATGCCCGGCCGATCCGCAAGGGCCGACTGGGCAAACCCGTGGAGTTCGGCTATAAGGCCCAGGTCATCGACAATTCGGACGGGATCATCCTCGACCACACCGTGCGGATCGGGAACCCCGCCGATGCGCCCCAGCTGGCGCCGGCCATTGCCCGCATCGCCGACCGGATTGGGCGCGCTCCCACCGCGGTGGCCGCCGACCGCGGCTATGGATACGCCTCGGTGGAAGCCGACCTCCACGACCTCGGGGTCCGTTACGTTGCCATCCCACGAGCCAGTAGACCCGGCGCCAACCGACATGAGTTCGAGCATCGAAAAGCGTTCCGCGACAAGATCAAATGGCGGACCGGATGTGAAGGCCGCATCAACCATCTCAAACGCAGCTACGGATGGAACCGCAGCGAGTTGACTACTCTCAGCGGAGCCCGAACCTGGTGCGGACAGGGAGTCTTCGCCCACAACCTGGTCAAGATCAGCGCCCTGACCGCATGACGATGCCAACCCGACCGGTTCACCATCCAGACCCAGACGCCGCACCCAACCCGATCTGACCGTCAATCCTTTTTCAGGTCGAAGTAGCTACTAAGACCTGAAAAAGGTCCGCCGGGGTGGCACAGGTTGGTGTCGCTGCTGGCTTCGGATGCTGGGCGGGCTGTGGTGTGGGTTTCATGCGGCTAGGGTGCTGATCTTGACGAGGTTGTGGGCAAAGACGCCGTGTCCGCACCAGGTTCGGGCGCCGGTGATGCCGGTGAGTTCGGTGCGGTTCCAGCCATAGCTTCGCTTGAGGTG
>JAFAQO010000355.1 GCA_019246375.1 Mycobacterium sp.
GAGGCGCCCGCGTCCCCGCCGAAGACCATCCGCGACACGATTGCTAAATGCCCGGACGAGGACACGGGCAAAAACTCGGTCAGACCCTGGACTACCGCCAAAACGATGACCTGCCACCAAGACATCGCCGGACCCGCAGTCACGACGACGACCGTACCGGGTCTGACCGGCGAACTGCGGAAGGGGATTCGTGCGGCCGATGATGCGGGTCAGCGAGAAGTCGCGGCGGCGACCGAATCCCGCACCACTGCGGCCAGGCTGCGCTCGTCGTTGACGTCGAAGTCGACGAGGCTGCGCCTCACCGTCGCCACGACATCCTCAGCCTGAGGTACCGGACCCCTCAGCCGCGGCCGGTAGACCTCGACGACAAGCGACCGACGTTCGGTGTGGAACGAAAAACTGCGGCCGTCTCCGAGCTGCCCGTACCCGCTGGCGAAGATCCCCGTCGACATGTCCTCGATGGCGAACTCCGGCGCGACCAACTGACGGTCTTCGGCGACAGTCATAAGGTGACCATATCGCCGAAGGCTCGCCTGACGCGGACGACGTTGCCGGAATCCACCCGGTCAACTTCGCAAAAATCAGACGTCGATTGCACGTATGTAGAGTTACCCCTTGCCGCGGAAGTGTAAACACACTAATCACCGCCGGCCGCCGTTCAGCCCGCGCAGGCGGCGACGAATATGGTGATTGGTTACGATCTGTCCACCGGAATCCCCGTCGAAAAGGTACGTTACCCAACCGTGCGGCAAACCAACTTCGAGCATGTGGCGGGTCCGCGTTGACCGCGGCGCGCGGCGGCCGGTTGCCAGCAGGGTGGGACATGGAGATGTCCGACGAATACGAGTGGGTGCCGCTGCGGCTGCCCCCGGAGGTGACCGGGGTCAGCGCGTCGACCCGACTGTCGATCGAGGCCGAGTACCGCGGCTGGGAGCTGACCCGAGTACGGCTCTACACTGATGGGAGCCGGCGGGTGTTGTTGCGTCGCAAGAAGTCCCCCTTCGATAACTCAAGGCGGCCCGACCAGCCGGGACTGTGACAGTGAGCGACCCGCGGTTCTACAGCGTGCTGCGTCGGCTGCTGTTCCTGATACCCCCCGAGCGCATCCACCGGCTAGTTTTCGCTGTGCTGCGCGGAGTGACCGCCGTCGCGCCGATACGCCGACGACTGCAGCGACTGCTCGCACCCGCCGATCCGGTGCTGGCCAGCACTGTGTTTGGCGTGCGCTTCCCGGGACCGCTCGGTTTAGCCGCTGGTTTCGACAAGGACGGCGCCGGACTGCACACCTGGGGTGCACTCGGTTTCGGCTACGCCGAGGTGGGAACCGTCACAGCCGAACCGCAGCCGGGTAATCCGGCGCCCCGCATGTTCCGATTGCCCGCAGATCGGGCGCTGCTGAACCGGATGGGGTTCAACAACCAAGGTGCCGGCCGGTTGGCTGCCGCGCTGTCGCGTTTTTGTCCCGAGGTACCGATCGGGGTCAACATCGGCAAGACCAAGGCGACTCCGTCGGCTAAGGCCGTCGACGACTACCGGACCAGTGCCCGCCTGGTCGGCCCGCTGGCGTCGTACTTGGTGGTCAACGTCAGCTCACCGAACACGCCGGGACTGCGGGAACTGCAAGCGGTCGCGTCCCTTCGGGCGATCCTCTCGGGGGTCCTCGCCGAGACCTCGGCACCGGTGTTGGTGAAGATCGCCCCGGATCTGTCCGACACCGACATCGACGACATCGCGGACCTGGCTGTCGAGCTGGGCGTGGCGGGCATCGTCGCCACCAACACCACTGTGTCGCGCGATGGCCTCGTGACGCCGGACACCGATCGGCTCGGTCCCGGCGGCATCTCAGGACCGCCGGTCGCGCGCCGGGCCGCCGAGGTGCTGCAGCGCCTTTACGCCCGTGCCGGCGACCGGTTGGTGCTGATCAGCGTCGGCGGCATCGAGACCGCAGCCGACGCCTGGGACCGCATCACCGCGGGCGCCTCGCTGCTGCAGGGCTACACCGGCTTCATCTACGGAGG
>JAFAQO010000358.1 GCA_019246375.1 Mycobacterium sp.
CCCGGCTGGCGCCTCTGGACTGGCTCGGCCCGGCGGTCAGCCTGATAGTGCTGCAACTGCTGGTTTCGCTGGCGCTGCTGCGGGCGCTGTACGTGATCCTGGGTTGGCGGCCGGTGCTGCTGATTCCGCTGACGTTCGCGCTGTTCACTCCGCTGGGGATTCCGGGATTCGCGTGGTGGGCGGCGGCGCTGAACTCGCTGCCGATGCTGGCCGCACTGGCCTGGGTGTGCGCCGACGCGATCCTGCTGGTCCGCACCGGCAATCAGCGCTACGCGGTGACCGGCGTGCTGGTCTACTTCGGCGGGCTGCTCTTCTTCGAGAAGGCCGCGGTGATTCCATTCGTCGCATTCGCGGCCGCTGCGTTACTGCGCCACGTAGAAGGAGATGGCGCCGCACTGCGCACAGTGTGGACGGCAGGTATGCGGTTGTGGACCCCCCTGCTGGTGTTGACCGCTGCCTGGGTGGTGGTCTACCTCGCCGTGGTCGATCAGCAGCGGTGGAGCACGGACCTGGCCATGACCGGTGATCTGCTGCGTCGCTCGATCACGCACGGCATCGTGCCGGGCCTGGTCGGCGGGCCGTGGTCCTGGGACCGCTGGGCGCCGGCTTCGCCGTGGGCCACACCGCCAGTCGCGGTGCGGGTGCTCGGCTGGCTGGCGTTGGCCGGTGCGCTGGCCGTATCGCTGGCGCGCAAGCAGCGCATCGCGCTGGTGTGCCTGACCGCGGCCGGCTACACGCTGGCCTGCCAGGTGCCGATTTATCTGATGCGCTCGTCCCGGTTCACCGCACTCGAACTGGCCCAAACCTTGCGGTATCTGCCCGACTTGGTGATTGTGCTGGCGCTGCTGGCAGCGGTCGGGTTCTGTGCGCCGAACCGGCCGTCATCCCGCTGGCTGGACGTCTCCGCGGCACGGACCGCGGTGACGACGGTTTTGGCGGTGTTGTTCGTGGCCAGCAGCCTGTATTCGACGGCGACGTTCTTGACCTCGTGGCGGCACAATCCCGCGCAGCCCTATCTGCGAAACGCCCGCGAAGGTTTGGCCGCGGCGCATGCCGCCTCGGCCACGCCGCTGCTTGACCAGGAGGTCGATCCGCTGGTGCTGCAACGGGTGGCCTGGCCGGAGAACCTCGCCAGCCACATGTTTGCGCTGCTCCGGGACCGACCCGAATACGCCGCTGCAACAACACGATTGCGGATGCTCGATCGCTCGGGCCGGCTGGTCGATGCCGGGGTGGCCTGGGTTCGGACGATGGTGCCGGGGCCGACGCCGCAGTGCGGATACTTTGTGCAGCCCGATCGGCCGGCACGGCTGCCCCTCGACGGGCCGCTGCTGCCCGCGGAGTGGACGGCCGAGATCAACTATCTGGCCAACAGCGACGGCACGATGACGCTGTCGCTCTCCGACGGGCCCAAGACCAAGGTTCCGCTGCATCCGGGGCTCAACCGCGTCTACGTCCGACTACCCGGAGCGGGCAATGCGATCGACGTCCAAGCCGACACCGCGGCGCTGGCGGTGTGCATCGCAGCCGGACCGGTGGGATATGTGGTGCCGCGATAGACCCGCGCGACGGCGCGCATCACTCTGGAGTGACGCTTGGGTTTCGTAGTGAGCCACCTAACGGAATCGAACCGTTGACCTGCTCATTACGAGTGAGCCGCTCTGCCGACTGAGCTAAGGTGGCATGCCCTGCGGGGCGGCACGAGTCTACGGCAGCCCGGCCCGGCCGCCCAAGTTCAGTTGCACAAGGCCTGGCCGATGGTGGCGACCATAGCGTCGACGGCGAACTTGGGTTTGACGTTGACGGCCAGCGCTTCCCGGCACTGCAGCACCGCTTCGATGCAGCGCAGCAACCGCTGCGGCGTGCTGTGCGCGGCCATGGCGGCGACCCGGTCGGCCATGTCCGGGTGGTTGGCCTGGACCCGCCCTGCATCCGCGGACACCATCAACGCGTCGCGAAAGTAGGTGGCCAAGTCGATCAGCGCCCGGTCCAGGGCGTCGCGCGAGGCACGGGTCTGCCGCGACTTCTGCCGTCGCTCAAGGTCTTTGATCGCGCCTGCGGCACCGCGCAGTGCGCCGGCGGTCCCCTTACCGGTCCCCCCGGCGCCCAGCGCCGTCCGAAGCTCTTCAGTCTCCGACTCGGCACGCTCGGCGGTCAGCAGCTGAGCTTCCACCTCGGCGGCGCTCACCAACTCCGCTGCGGCGGCATAGGCCCGCGATGGGGTCGCCGCGTCGCGGGCCAGCCCCAGCGCCCGCTCCCGCCGCTGCCGTGCCTCCGGGTCGGTGGCCAGCCAGCGCGCCCGCCCGACATGACCGCCGCTGACCGACGCCGCCCATCGTGCCGTGTCGGTGCTCAATCCGTCGCTGTCGATCAGCACCTGGGCGATCGCCGCGGCCGATGGGGTTACCAGCGCGATATGGCGGCACCGGGACCGCAGCGTGATCGCGATGTCCTCGGGGTCGACCGACGGCGCGCAGAGCACGAAAACCGTCGACGGCGGCGGTTCCTCGACGACTTTGAGCAAAGCGTTCGCCGCGCCTTCGGTCAGCCGGTCGGCGTCCTCGATCAGCACAATCTGCCAGCGCCCGGTACTGGGCCGCCGGGAAGCAATCTGCACGATGGCGCGCATCTCGTCGACGCCGATCGACAAGCCTTCGGGGATGACGCGCCGCACGTCGGCGTGCGTGCCGGCCATCGTCGTCGTGCACGCCCGGCATTCCCCACATCCCGGCATTCCAGAAGAGGTGCACTGCAGTGCGGCAGCAAAGCACAACGCAGCGACAGAACGCCCCGAGCCGGGCGGCCCGGTGATGAGCCAGGCATGGCTCATCGCGGCTTCCAAATCCGCCCTGTGAGCCGAATCACCACGCGCAGCCTGCGCCGCCGCCACCAGTTCGGCCTCCACCTGCTCCTGGCCCACAAGCCGCGTAAACACCCGAGACATCACCG
Organism: Mycobacterium sp.; assembly: GCA_019246375.1. Taxonomy (GTDB): domain Bacteria; phylum Actinomycetota; class Actinomycetes; order Mycobacteriales; family Mycobacteriaceae; genus Mycobacterium. Next base: position 2,950 of record JAFAQO010000358.1, read on the forward strand.
GCAACAGTAGTGCGCCCCGCCGACGAAACCCGACGCTCATCGGCTCTGAGGGGCGTTTTTGCCTACTTCTTAGTCTCCGCTGCCCGATACGGTGGGCAGGTGAGCACCGAGGTGGCAGTCAGCGGGCGGATCAGCGGATTCATCCGCTGGCTGGCGCGCACGCCCTGGCCGGTGTTCTCGCTGAGCATGCTGCAGGCCGACATCATCGGCGCCTTGCTCGTGCTGGGCTTCCTGCGCTACGGTCTGCCGCCCAAGGACCGCATCGAACTTCAAGATCTGCCCCACATGAACCTGGCGGTCTTCGCGATGGTGGTGGTCTTGCTCTTCGGCGCCGGCTTTTCGGTGAGCCTGAAATTGCTGCTCCCTGTCTTCCGGTGGCAGCGACGCGACGGTCTGCTGACCGACAGCGACCCGGCGGCCACCGAGCTGGCCCGCAGCCGGGCACTGCGGATGCCCTTTTACCGCACGGTGATCAGTCTGGGGTACTGGTGCGTGGGCGGTGTCGTCTTCATCATCGAGAGTTGGCCGGTCGCCAGGCACGCGGCGCCGGTCGTTGCCGTGGCAACCGCATTGGGCGCCACCGCGACCGCGATCATCGGCTACTTACAGGCAGAGCGGGTACTGCGCCCCGTGGCGGTCGCCGCCCTGCGCGGCGGCCTGCCGGAGAACGTGAAGGCCCCCGGCGTCATCGGCCGCCAGATTCTGACCTGGGCGCTGTCGACCGGCGTACCGCTGCTGGCGATCGTGTTGACCGTGGTAGCCGGAAAGTTCTCCCTGTTGCACCCGGCTACCGACCAACTGTTCGGCCCGATCCTGCTGCTGGCGCTCACCGCGCTGGTCATCGGCCTGGCCAGCACCTTGCTGGTGGCCATGTCGATCGCGGACCCGCTGCGTCAGCTGCGCTGGGCGCTCGGCGAGGTGCAGCGCGGTAACTATAACGCGCACATGCAGATCTACGACGCCAGCCAACTCGGCCTACTGCAGGCCGGGTTCAACGACATGGTGCGCGACCTTTCCGAACGGCAGCGGCTACGCGACCTGTTCGGACGCTACGTCGGCGAAGACGTGGCCCGCCGCGCCCTGGAACGGGGCACTGAGCTGGGCGGACAGGAGCGCGATGTCGCGGTGTTGTTCGTCGACCTGGTCGGCTCGACTCGCCTTGCGGCGACACGACCGCCCAGCGAGGTGGTCAACTTGCTCAACGAGTTTTTCCGCGTCGTGGTGGACACCATCGGCCGGCATGGCGGTTTCGTCAATAAATTCCAGGGTGATGCCGCCCTGGCGATCTTCGGTGCGCCCATCGGACACCCCGACGCCTGCGGTGGCGCGCTGGCGGCTGCTCGGGAATTGCACGACGAACTCATTCCGGTGATCGGTTCCGCGGAGTTTGGGATCGGGGTTTCGGCGGGCAGGGCCATCGCCGGCCACATCGGCGCACAGGCCCGTTTCGAGTACACCGTGATCGGCGACCCGGTCAACGAAGCCGCCCGGCTGACCGAGCTGGCCAAGCTGGAGGAAGGCCATGTGCTGGCCTCTGCGATCGCGGTCCGCGGCGCACTTGACGCCGAAGCCCTGTGCTGGGACGTCGGCGAAGTCGTGTCGCTGCGCGGCCGCACGGCACCCACCCAGTTGGCCCGTCCGCTGAAACTGGCTGCACCGGAAAAGGTCTCCAGCAGCGAGCCGCGTTAGCGGGCAATCAACTACGCTTGGCCGCTTTCTTCGCCGGCGCCTTGCGGGTGGTCTTCTTGGCTCGCTTGACCGGCCCCCGCGCGCGCCGGTCGGCCAGCAGTTCGGCGGCACGCTCGTCGGTGATCGACAACACGTCGTCGCCCTTGCGCAGGCTGGCGTTGGTCTCCCCGTCGGTGACATACGGCCCGAACCGGCCGTCTTTGATGAGCATCTGTTTGCCTGACGCCGGATCGGTCCCCAGCTCACGCAGCGGCGGCGCCGAAGCACTCTGCCGTCCACGGTGTTTCGGCTCGGCGTAAATCTTGCACGCTTCCTCGAGCGTGATGGTGAATATCTGGTCTTCGGTAGCCAATGAGCGAGAGTCGTTGCCGCGCTTCAGGTATGGGCCGTATCGCCCGTTCTGCGCGGTGATCTCCTCACCCGATTCGGGATCGACGCCGACGACCCGCGGCAGCGCCAGCAGTTTGAGGGCGTCGTCAAGGTTGACGGTCTGCAGGTCCATGCTGCGCAGCAGCGATCCGGTTCGCGGTTTAGGACCGGTGGGCTTTTTACCCTTCCGTGGCGAAGCGCCGTCCTCGTCGCCGTTGTCAGGCGGCTCCGGCAAAATCTCGGTGACATACGGCCCATACCGACCGTCTTTGGCGACGATCTCGTGGCCAGTCTCTGGATCCACGCCCAGGACCCGCCCCTCCTGCGGTGTGGCGAAAAGCTCTTCGGCCAGTTCGAGGCTGAGCTCGTCGGGCGTGAGCGTGCCATTGAGATTGGCGCGCTGCGGTGTGAGCTCGCCGTCGTCGCCGGCCACCATGCGTTCCAGATATGGCCCGTTCTTACCCACCCGAACATAGATGGGCCGGCCTTGAGCATCGTCGAACAGCTTGATCGAGTTGACTTCTCGCGCGTCGATGCCTTCGAGGTTGACGCCGACGAGCTTCTTGAGGCCGCCTGAGCGGGCCACCGAGTCCGGCACACCATGGTCGCCGCCGAAGTAGAAGTTGCTGAGCCAATTGCTGCGATGCTCGTTGCCGGCGGCGATCTCGTCGAGCTCGTCTTCCATCGCCGCGGTGAAGCCGTAGTCGACGAGCCGACCGAAATGCTGCTCCAGAAGACCGGTCACCGCGAACGCCACCCACGACGGCACCAGGGCGCTGCCCCTCTTGTAGACATACCCGCGGTCCTGGATGGTCTTGATGATCGACGAGTAGGTCGACGGGCGGCCAATGCCCAAGTCTTCGAGCGCTTTGACCAGGGACGCCTCGGTGTAGCGCGGCGGTGGGTTGGTGGAGTGGCCGTCCGGGGTCAATTCGAGGGCGTTGAGCCGTTGCCCCTCGGTGAGGTGCGGCAGCCGCCGCTCGGCGTCGTCGGCTTCACCACCGGCCAGTTCGTCCACGGTCTCGACATAAGCCTTGAGGAAGCCGGGGAACGTCAGGGTGCGCCCAGTCGCGGTGAACACCACCTGCTGGTCGCCAGACGCACCGGCGATCCGCAAGCTCAGCGTGGTGCCGCGGGCGTCAGCCATCTGCGAGGCGACCGTGCGCTGCCAGATCAGCTCGTAAAGCCGGAAATCGTCGCCGTCGAGCTCGCGGCGCACCGCGTCGGGGGTGGCGAACGTTTCGCCGGCGGGCCGGATGGCCTCGTGCGCTTCCTGGGCGTTCTTCACCTTGCGGGTGTACTGACGCGGCGACGGCGAGACGAACTCCTCGCCGTAGAGCTGACGCGCCTGGGTGCGGGCGGCGTTGATGGCCGACTGCGACAGTGTCGTCGAGTCGGTACGCATGTAGGTGATGTAGCCGTTCTCATAGAGCCGCTGCGCGACGCTCATCGTCCGCTCCGCGGAAAACCGCAGTTTGCGGCCGGCTTCCTGTTGCAGTGTCGAGGTCATGAACGGCGGATACGGGCGGCGGGTGTAGGGCTTCTCCTCAACCGACGCCACGGTCAGCGTCGCGCCGGTCAATCCGCTGGCCAATGCGCCGGCGCTGGCCTCATCGAGCACCACGACTTCGTCGGGTTTGCGCACCGCCCCCAGCGAGTCGAAGTCGCGGCCGGTGGCGACCCGCAAGCCGTCGACGCTGGTCAGCCGGGCTGTGAAGGTGGGCGGGGACGCCGCCGGGTCGGAGACACTGGCATCCAGCTCGGCGACGACGTCCCAGTAGGCGGCGCTGCGGAACGCCATTCGGTCGCGTTCGCGCTGCACGATGATGCGGGTGGCCACTGATTGGACCCGGCCCGCCGACAGCTTGGGCGCCACCTTCTTCCAGAGCACCGGGCTGACCTCGTAGCCGTACAGCCGGTCCAGGATACGGCGGGTCTCCTGCGCGTCGACCAGGTCGTTGTCCAGATTGCGGGGATGTTCGGCGGCCGCCCGGATCGCCGGTTCGGTGATCTCGTGAAAGACCATCCGCTTGACCGGGACGCGGGGTTTGAGTGTCTCCAGCAGATGCCAGGCGATGGCTTCGCCTTCGCGGTCGCCGTCGGTAGCCAGATAAAGTTCGTCGACGTCTTTGAGCAGGCCCTTCAGCTCGGTGACCGTGTTCTTCTTATCCGGGCTGATGATGTAGAGCGGTTCGAAGTCGGCGTCGACATTGACCCCGAGCCGGGCCCACGGCTGCGACTTGTATTTGGCGGGTACGTCGGCCGCGGCGCGGGGCAGGTCGCGGATGTGGCCTCGTGAGGACTCCACGATGTAGCTGGAGCCCAGGTAGCCGGCCAGTTTGCGCGCCTTCGTCGGCGACTCCACGATGACGAGTCGCCGCGAGCTTCCATTTCCGCGACTTCCGGGACTTCTGGGACTTCCGGGACTTCCGGAGCCGCCGCGGTCCCTTACCTTCGGGTCAGCCAACTGCGCTTACGCTCCACTTCCATATC
>JAFAQO010000132.1 GCA_019246375.1 Mycobacterium sp.
GACCAGAAAGTCGACCCGTCGCTGGTTGCCAGGGTGGCGTTGGACGGCCTGTTCGCGGGCGCGCCGGAGATCCTGGCCGACGACGTGTCGCGGCAGGTAAAGGCTCACCTGTCCGACGCGTAGGGACGCGCACCCGGGCGGCCCCGGGTCCGGGCGATGCTTGGCGCCGTGACGCGTTTCGGGAGTACACAAACGTCCACGTAGACTCGGACCGCGGACTTTCCAAGAGCAAAAGAAGAGGTAGTACACCGATGAGCGGCCATTCCAAGTGGGCCACCACCAAGCACAAGAAGGCCGTAGTCGACGCGCGCCGCGGCAAGGTGTTCGCCCGGCTGATCAAGAACATCGAGGTCGCCGCCCGCGTGGGTGGCGGTGATCCCGCCGGCAACCCGACGCTGTACGACGCGATCCAAAAGGCAAAGAAGAGCTCGGTGCCCAACGAGAACATCGAACGGGCCCGCAAACGCGGCGCCGGCGAGGAGGCCGGTGGCGCCGACTGGCAAACCATCACCTACGAGGGCTACGCACCCAATGGGGTGGCGGTGTTGATCGAGTGCCTCACCGACAACCGCAACCGCGCCGCCAGCGAGGTGCGGGTGGCAATGACCCGCAATGGCGGCACCATGGCCGATCCGGGGTCGGTGTCGTATCTGTTTTTCCGCAAGGGTGTGGTCACGCTGGAGAAGAATGGCCTGACCGAAGACGACGTCCTGATGGCCGTGCTGGACGCGGGCGCCGAAGACGTCAGCGACCTAGGCGACAGCTTCGAGGTGATCTCCGAGCCGGGTGACTTGGTGGCAGTGCGGACCGCGTTACAGGAGGCGGGTATCGACTACGACTCCGCAGAAGCCGGGTTTCAGCCGTCGGTCATGGTTCCCCTCGACGCCGAGGGCGCGCGCAAGATCATGAAACTGGTTGATGCGCTGGAAGACAGCGACGATGTGCAGGACGTCTACACCAACGCCGATATCCCCGACGAGATACTGGCCCAAATCGAGGCGTGAGGTCTTCGGCAGCCCCTAGCGGTAAAGCCGTGCCGTATGTAGACCCAGCATCGTTCACCGATGAAATCGGTTAAGCGCACATTCCGTTTACTTGCGAAATTTCGGAATCAAGTTCGTTACGCAATGAGCCGAGAGTGGAATTGTCGCGCGTGTCCTTACCTGCCGATGTCGGTGCCGGCGCGTAAGCTCTCGAACAACTGTTCGGCGGCAGAAGGAGGCGTATGCGCGTGATGGGGGTCGACCCGGGACTGACTCGCTGCGGTCTTTCCGTCGTCGAGTGCGGCGACGATGCAGGCCGCGCACCGGCCCCAGGACGAGCCGCACAATCGGGCTGGCGCGGCCGCGAGATCATCGCCCTGGATGTCGACGTGGTGCGCACGCCGGCCGATGAGCCGCTGGCGCGGCGGCTGCTCACGATCAGCGATGCCGTCGAGCACTGGCTGGACACCCATCACCCCGACGTCATCGCGATCGAGCGGGTGTTCTCGCAGCAGAACGTCTCGACGGTGATGGGCACCGCACAGGCCGGTGGTGTGATCGCGTTGGCCGCTGCCAAACGCGACATCGGCGTGCACTTTCACACTCCGAGCGAGGTCAAGGCGGCGGTCACCGGCAGTGGCGGTGCCGGCAAAGCCCAGGTCACCGCGATGGTCACCAAAATCCTTGCTTTGCAAGCCAAACCGGCACCGGCCGATGCCGCCGACGCGTTGGCGTTGGCGATCTGTCACTGCTGGCGCGCCCCGATGATCGCCAGGATGGAGGCGGCCGAGGCGCTGGCCGCCGAGCAGCGCAAAAAATTCGCGGCGAAAGTCAAGGCGGCGACATGATCGCTTCGGTACGCGGCGATGTGCTCGACGTAGCACTGGATCACGTCGTCATCGAAGCCGCCGGCGTCGGCTACAAGGTGATGGCGACACCGGCGACGCTGGCGACGCTGCACCGGGGCAGCGAGGCTCGGCTCATCACCGCGATGATCGTGCGCGAGGATTCGATGACGTTGTACGGCTTTGCCGACGGCGATACTCGCGACGCGTTCCTGACGTTGCTGGGGGTCGCCGGCGTCGGGCCGAAGATCGCGCTGGCGACCCTGGCGGTGTACGACGCGTCCGCCTTGCGGCAGGCGCTCGCCGACGGCGATGTTGCCGCGCTGACCCGGGTACCGGGCATCGGCAAGCGCGGCGCCGAGCGGATGGTGCTCGAGCTGCGCGACAAGATCGGACCGGTGGGGTCCACGCCGGTCGCGGCGGTCAACGGCCATGCCGTGCGAGGGCCCGTGGTGGAAGCCCTCGTGGGCCTGGGCTTCGCGGTCAAGCAGGCTGAGGAGGCGACCGACACCGTGCTGGCCGGCGACGGGCACGCCAGCACATCGGCCGCGCTGCGCGCCGCCCTGTCGCTGCTGGGCAAGACGAAATGAGTCGTTTCGCGGACGAGGACGTCGAGGGGCGCGAAGTTTCCGCGGTCTTGACGGTCGGCGAGGGAGATATCGACGCCAGCCTGCGGCCGCGCTCGCTCGCCGAATTCATCGGCCAGCCGCGGGTGCGCGAGCAGCTGCAACTTGTCATCGAAGGTGCCAAGAATCGCGGCGGCACCCCAGATCACATCCTGCTGTCCGGGCCGCCGGGGCTGGGCAAGACGTCACTGGCAATGATCATCGCCGCCGAATTGGGCGCCTCGCTGCGAGTGACCTCCGGCCCGGCGCTGGAACGTGCCGGTGACCTGGCCGCGATGCTGTCCAACCTCGTCGAACATGATGTGCTGTTCATCGACGAGATCCACCGCATCGCGCGGCCCGCCGAAGAGATGCTTTACCTGGCGATGGAGGACTTTCGCGTCGACGTGGTCGTCGGCAAAGGTCCGGGCGCGACATCGATCCCGCTAGAGGTCGCCCCCTTCACACTGGTCGGCGCGACCACCCGGTCCGGTGCGCTGACCGGCCCGCTGCGTGACCGCTTTGGCTTCACCGCACACATGGATTTCTACGAGCCGGCCGAGCTGGAGCGGGTGCTGGCCCGCTCGGCCGGAATTCTGGGCATCGAACTGGGCGGCGAAGCCGGCGCCGAGATCGCTCGCCGCTCCCGTGGGACCCCCCGGATTGCCAACCGGCTGTTGCGCCGGGTCCGCGACTACGCCGAGGTGCGCGCCGACGGCGTCATCACCCGTGACGTCGCCAAATACGCATTAGAGGTCTACGACGTCGACGAACTCGGCCTGGACCGGTTGGACCGTGCCGTGCTGTCGGCGCTAACCCGCAGCTTCGGCGGCGGCCCGGTCGGGGTTTCCACGCTGGCGGTAGCGGTCGGTGAGGAGGCCGCGACCGTGGAGGAGGTCTGCGAGCCGTTCCTGGTCCGCGCCGGGATGATCGCGCGCACGCCGCGCGGACGGATCGCGACCCCACAGGCCTGGACCCACCTGGGGATGAGCCCGCCCTCCGGGGTCAGCGGCCTCAGTCAACCGGGCCTTTTCGGCTAGGCCTCGCCCGAAGCCGGCCGCTCAAAATACCCCGCCTGTTGTTAGCTCGCCACACGATGTGGGTACTCGTATCGGACCGGGTGCCGGTGCGGCCGGCGTCCACTGTTTGAGGAGACATCATGAGAGGCTCACGCAGGGAGGTTGGTCTCGACGGTTCGCGGATGCCACGCAGTCGCGGCGCCGTTACCGGATTGCTCCTGCTCCTGCTGGGTGCATGGGGTGCACTGATACCGTTCGTCGGGCCGTACTTCAACTTCGCTTATACGCCGGACAAGGAATGGGCATGGACCGCGGCGCGCGGTTGGCTCGAAGTGTTCCCGGGGGTGACCACCGTCGTGGGCGCATTGCTGCTGATCGGTTCCGGGAATCGTGCCACCGCGATGTTCGGAGGCTGGCTGGCGGCTTTCGCCGGCGCCTGGTTCATCGTCGGCCGTGTGCTCGCCCCGACCTTGGGCATCGGGGATGTCGGCCAACCCGTCGCATACACCGATATCAAACGTGCCGTGGTGGAGATCGCCTACTTCTCCGGGTTGGGCGCGCTGATCGTCTTCCTGGCAGGCGGAATCCTGGCGCGTGTGACGGCCCGTTTGGCGCGTGACGTCGAAGCCGCACGCGTTCCCGAATCCGAGGTGGCGGCACGGGAACCGGCGCCGGCGGAACCGGCGCCGGCGGAACCGGCGCCAGCGGAACCGGCGCCGCATGAGGTGTCGCCCGACGCGGTGACCCAAGCGCGCGCGAACCCAGTGGCGGCGCCTGAAGAGGAGCCACGCAAGTCCAGAGGCGGCCTATTCCGCCGCCGGCGTGCCAAGGTGTAATCGCGCGCCGTCTTCTGTGGTGTTCGCCGGGCCCTGCCCGGCCACCAGACGTAAAAGCCCCCAAAGTGTATTTGGGGGCTTTTACGTTCGCTCAGCGTGTTGTTAGAGCAGTCCGAGCAGCCGCAGATCGGTGATGTACTTGATGATTACCGGCGCCGAGACGTGCGGAATGTCCTTGTCCGGGCCGACTTTCGCCTCCTGCACCGCGGCACGGAACCGGTCGGTCGGCGCGATCGAGCCGCGGATCGGCTTTTCCGGCTTCTGGTAGTTGTGCAACAGCGGCAGTAGGGAGTGCTGGCGTTGTCGATCCGGCAGTGCACGCATCGCCCCTTCGAACCGGCGCAACCACTCCGCGTAGTCCCCGATGCGCTGGATCGGGTAACCGGCGTCGATCAGCCAGTCGACGTACTCGTCGAGGCCGATGCCGTCGTCGTACGGGTTCATCACGTGGTAGGTCTGGTACCCGTCGACTACCTGCGCGCCCAGCCCGGAGATGGCCTCGGCGATGAATTCCACTGGCAGCCCGTCGTAGTGGGCCCGCTGCCGGTTGCCGTCGGCGTCGAGTTCGTAGAACGACTCCGGCGCGATACCGGTGGCAACCAGGCTGAGCATCATCCTGGTGAACATGTCCGGCAGGTTGAGCTGTCCGGCGTAAGTGGTGTCAGCCAGGATCATGTCGCAGCGGAACACTGCGACCGGCAAGCCGCTTAGCTCATTCGCCTCGCGCAGCAGCACTTCACCGGCCCACTTGCTGTTGCCGTAGCCGTTGGCGTAGCTGTCGTTGATCTGGCGGGTTGGGCTGGCGACGCGAATGTCGGCGTCCTCGGTGAAATTCGACGGTTCGATCTGATCGCCCACACCGATCGTCGACACGTAGGTGTACGGCTTCAGCTTTGTCGTGAGTGCGATCCGGATCAACTCAGCGGTGCCCAGCACGTTGGGGCCAAACAGTTCGCTGTAGGGCAATACGTGGTTCACCAGCGCCGCCGGGTCCACGATCAGGTCGACGGTGTCGGCCAGCCGCTGCCAGGTCTGTTGGTCCAGGCCCAGATTCGCCTCGCCTTTGTCGCCGGCGATGACCTCCAGGTGGTCGGCCGCCAGCTCCTGGTAGTGCTGCAATAGCTCCGGGACGCCGCTGTCATAGGTC
>JAFAQO010000137.1 GCA_019246375.1 Mycobacterium sp.
CACGTGGCGGGCCAGGCCACCCGCCACCGCGAGCATCGCCGCGATCACCGATCCACCGGGTCCGAACGTCTCGATGCCACCGTTGTGCCACACCGGCCGGATTCCCAGCGCAGCCTCCAGCGCGGTGACCCCGCCTTCGCCGAACCCGCCGAGGTTGCCGCCGCCGGGGTACGTCGAGAGGCCGTCGATGTCGTCAAGGCTCAGCCCCGCATCGGCGATCGCCGCCTCGCAGGCGTTCACCGTCAGGGTCAGCGGCGGCATCATCAACCGGCGGCCGATTTCCGACATGCCGATTCCGGTGAGCGCGACCTTGTCCTCGAACTTCTCGGAAGCGACCATCGGCCGAACGTGCTGGCGGAATCGCTCGGGCAGGATCTCGTCGGTCGGCAGCGGGCCGGGCTCAATGTCCATATCTAGTGGCGACCCGCTGCGCCCGGCTTCGCCGCGCTGGCGATAGCCACGGGCCGGACGAAACAGCGGCAGCCACACGTCCTCGATGTGCTCGAAGATCACTTCCAAGCGCTGACCAAGCACCAGCTGATCGGGATCGCAGTCCACGATGTTGGTGGTCAGCCGGACTCGCGGATCTTCGGCGATCGCCACCTGCGCCACCACGTACGGCGCCGGCAGACCGGGCAGGCTGAACCGGTGATTGACGGTGAATCCGGCCAGCGTCGCCAGTCCCGACACCGGCTGCACCTCCACGTTGCGGGAGCGGCAGTACCGGCAGACCGGTGCCGGCGGATGGATGAGCGCGCGGCAGTCCGCGCATTGCTGCAGCCGCAGTGTCCCGTCGGCGCCGGAGGTCCAGAAGAATTCGTTCTCGTGCGTGAGCAGAGGCAGCGGACGTCCCGGCGCAGCGCTGGTCAACGGGTGAACCCCCACTCCGCTTCGTTCGCATCGGTTTTCAGGTGTGCGGCAGGATCCTCGTCGCCGCTTGACGGTGGCAAAGCGTCGTCCGGTCTACGTTCATCCATCTCCATGATGGCGTGCACTGGGCAGTCCATCAGTGCGTTCATGACGGCATCGCGGTCCGCGTCGGCGACGGTGCCATCCCCGACCAGCGACGCATATCCCCAGTCGTCGAGCGAAAAATATTGCGGGGCATGCTTGGCGCAAATACCGAAGCCGTCGCACACGGTGCGGTCGAGCCGGATCGTCATCGGTTCGCTCATGCCCACGTCACCGCCTCCACCGCGTAGGGCCGGTCGGCGCGGAACGCACCGGCACGGCATTCCTCGCAGGCGTTGTCGAGATGGCGAGCCACCGCGTGCGGGAACTGGTCGAGCAGGCTTCCCGCCACGTTGGTCGCGGCGTCCAGCGTCGCGCAGGCGCCCCGACCGCGCAGCACCACTGACCATCGCCGTAACCGGGTGAGGTCTTCGTCGGTGGCCACACCGTCACGCAGCGCTCCGGCGACCGCGGCCATCGCTGCGGTGCCGTTGAAACACGAGCCGCACTGCCCAGCGTTTTCCCGATCGAAGTACGCCAGCACCGACGCGGCGACCGCAACCGGACAGTGATCGGTGATCACACAGGTCGTCCCGGCACCCAGCCCGGTGCCGAGTCGCCGCAGCGTCTCATGGTCCAAGGTGGCATCGAGCACTGTGCGGTTGAGTAGTCCGGCGAAATAGCCGCCCATCAGAGCGCCCCGGACTTGGCCGGTCGAAACGCCATGCAGGGCAAGCAGTTCGGTGAAAGGCAGGCCATGCGGGATTTCGTAGAGACCCGGTGGCCGGCCGGCGCCGGTGATCGTCATCAGAAAGGTGCCGGGAGACATCGACGTGCCCTCCGAGCGGAAGGCCACCGAACCATGGCGATGCAGGAAAGGCAGATTTGCCAGCGTTTCGACATTGCTCACCAAGGTCGGACGTCCGCCGACCCCCTGTTGAAACGGGCGGGGCGGCTTGTCCGTCGGCTTGACCGGTCCGCCGTTGAGCGCACGGACGGCGGCGGTCTCTTCGCCCGCCACGTATCCGGGATCAACCGTGCGTATCGTCACGGTGGCGCCCAGAGTATCGGCGTCGAGTTCGGTCAGTGCGGTTTCGACGGCCTGGGCGGATTGTGGGTCGGACACGTACACGTAGGCGCGGTCTGCGGCGACGATCGCTGCGGCCAACCGCAGCCCGTCGAGAACAAGGTGTGGCCGGTTGCGAAGCAGCCACCGATCCTTGACCGACGCCGGCTCTCCCTCTTCGCCGTTCGCGACAACGACGGTGCCGCAGTTGCTGCGTTGCCCGTGGTCGCGCACCGAGCGCAATTTCAATGCGAGCGGGAAGCCGGCCCCGCCGCGGCCCAGTAAGCCGCTGCGTTGGACTTCGTCAAGCAATTCGTCGGTGCCCGCGAGCGGTTGGTATCCGCCCAGATCTCGATACGCCGCATAGCTTTCGGCGCCTGCGTGGTTTTGCTCGCGCAGCAGCCGGG